>JBGSHH010000474.1:0-8551 GCA_041752355.1 Pirellulaceae bacterium
CCTCGTCCACCACCGGCACCACCTAGCGCCGAGCCGGGACCACCACGTCCACCTCCGCCACCTGGCACAATAGCGGGACCTGCACCGACAGCACCATTGCCGCCGGAGTTGCCTCCGCTCGCGCCGCCAGTGGCACCTTGCGCCGGGTTGCTCGCGCCGGTCCCAGGATCGGTAGTCGTGCCGCTATCGGTTGTCTCGGTCTCCTCTTCGGGCATGGGCTCTTCGATAACCAGATAGGGGTCTTGAATCCAGCGCACCAGCGAGAACCCGATGGGGCGTTCTTCCTCGGTTTTGTTTTGAATCACGAGCACCGAAAGTTGCACCAGGCCAGGTTGCGGCAAGGGTTGGGTATCGACATAGAAACGCCAGTCGGCATGTTCCAGCATGTCGAATTCCCAAGGACCGCCTGGATCGGCTGGCAGGATGCCTGCGGAGATCTCGGCCATCTTCGCTTCGCACAGAAACTGAGCTGTCGTCAACTCCCGAGCCATCACGGCACTTTGAGCGCCCAGATGCACGAGTTGCGTGATGGCCGCCATGGCGGTTCCCAAGATGGCCATCGCCAGCATGACTTCCAACAGAGACAGACCGCGACGCATCATGGCTCGATCTCCTCGGGACGCAGCAGTCCGCTAACTTCCGACATGCCCGTCAACCCACGCAACGTGACGAGTACGACTTGATTGCGATTGTTGCCCAGCACGACACGCGCGCTCGATGACGAACCATCGGGGTAGAACAAAATCGGTTGCGACCACACTTGATCCTGCGATAGTTCCGTGGCGATCGAGTCATAGATCGCCTCCGTCCGCTCATCCGATAACGTCTCGCTCGCCAGAAATAGCACGCCATCGGGCAACTGCTCGGGCGCAGCCGCTGCCAGAATCTGCGACTCCTCGCCCGCATCCAGGGCGCTCACTTCCAGTGCGTCATCGTCCATCAGCCAAGGTTTCACCATAAAGGCACCTTCATTGTACTGATAGCGAAACATCTGAATGCGGCCCGATTTCATCGCCTTATTGCGCGCGACAGCGAACGATGCTCGCAGGCCATCGCCAGACTTGCGCAGTTTGTGCGACTCCAACATGCCGATCAAGTTCGGCGTCGCAAGTGCTGCGATGGTGACCATCACGGCAATCACCAGCAAGATTTCGAGAAGCGTAAAACCCCGCGAGTGTCGTGGCCGAACATTCCTTGGCTTGCAAGAACGAACCACAGGCCAAGTCGTGTGCGCGACTTGGCCTGGGTAGTTGACTTTATGTTGCCAAAATTGGCTCATGCGGCTTACTTCGAAGGATCTTGGCTGCTGATATCGTCCTCATCTTGTTCGATACCGTTGGGACCAACGGAGAAGATGACGAAGGCCTGGCCGTCTTGCGAATAGCGATATTGATTGCCCCAAGGATCGGTGGGCAAAACGCCGTCCTTCAAGTAAGGACCGCTCCACTTCGTCGAATTCGCCAAACCATCCGGCAGCATCACCAACGCTTCGAGCGTGGGAGGATAGGAGCCGATGTCGAGATAGTAGGCATCGATTTGTTGGGAGATGGTCTTGATATCGAGCTTGGCGGCGTTCTTCCGCGAGTTGTTGTACGCTTGGCGCACGTTCACCACGGCCAGCGCGGCGAGAATGATCAAGATAGCGACCACCAACAACACTTCGATCAGCGTGAAACCGAGGCGGCTGCTGCGACGAGTGCTGCTGCGACCGGTTTGGGGGCGACGAGTGGTGAGGCGGGACGAACGAAGGCGGGAGCGAAGCATAACAATCCTTTCCTGACGAAACGTAAATCACTGGCGGCTGGCATCGCTCGCCAAAACATAAACGGGAGGGAGACGGGTTGATGGCACGGGCCGGTGTGCTTCGCACACCCTACCAATATCAACCCAGTCGGGACGAAACGGTTTCTATAGCGTATTGAACATCTTGAAAATCGGCAACAACAATGCCACCACCACCAGCAGCACAATGCCCGCCAAAACCAGCAACATCAGCGGTTCCAGCAGGCGCACCATCAGGTCGAGCTGCCGTGAGGTGCGACGCTCCAAGCCGTCAGCGACTTCCACGAGCACTTTATCCAGCGTGTTGGCTTCCTCCGCCACGGCGATCATCTCAATGACCGTATTGGGAAAATGCCCGCAGGCGGCGAGCGGTCGCGAGAGCGATTGACCAGCGGAAATATTCTCGCTGGCCGAGGTAATCGCTTCCGAAAGCACTACATTGCCGGCGGCGGCGCTACTGATCTCCAGCGATTTGAGGATCGGCACGCCGTTGTGCATCATCGTGCCCAGCACGCGGCAGAAGCGGGCGACCGCCAGATTCTTCGCGATTGGGCCAAACAGCGGCATCTTCATGCGATAGTAATCTCGCTTGCGGCGACCTTCCGGGGTCTGCAAAAACGAATAGAGCCAAATCCCGGCAGCGATCACCACACCCAAGCCGATCAGCGCGTAGAACGAGCGAAGCGTATCGCTGACCCAAAGCAGCCATTCCGTCAGCGCAGGCAACTCGCCAGCATCGCGCAAACGATCGAACATTTCGGCGAACATGGGCACGAAGAACACGACCAGCACGGAGACGATGATCGAGCCAATCACGCCCAGCACGACGGGATAGGCCAGCGCACCAATCGTTCGCCCTTTGAGGTCTTCTTGCTGTTCGGTGAATTGCGCCACGCGATCCAAAGCGTCTTCTAGAAAGCCGCCTTCACCACCGGCGCGGACCATGTTGATCCCCATCTCGCCGAACACGCGGGGATGCCGACTGAATGCTTCCGCCAACGTGTCGCCATCTTCGACCCGCGAGGCGACGTCATCGAGCACTGCTTTCAATCCAGCATGCGTCGTCTGATCGCGCATTACTTTCAGGCCGCGCATCAAGGGCACGCCGCTGCGCAATAGCGCCGCGAGCTGGCCGAAAAGCTGAGCGATATGCTGGCCACTTACGCGCCGACTAAAGGTGATGCCTCCGGACGATTTCTCTTTTTCCGCCGCCACGCTGACCGGAAACAGCGATTGCCCCGACAGCAGCGAAATGGCTTCGCGCTCGTTGGTCGCCGAAACGGTGCCGGCGACTTTTACGCCTTGCATGTTGCGCGCAATGTAGGCAAATTCTGGCATGAAATTTTAACGCTTAGGAAGCTTCTTTGCGGAAGTAATCGCTCTTGGTGGTCATCACAATTTCCTGCACGCTAGTATGACCTTGCACGGTCTTACGCCAGCCGTCTTGTCGCAGCGTTGCCATACCTTCCTTGAGCGCGGCCTCCTTCAACTTCCAGGAACTCGCCCGATCGTGCGCCAGTTGCCGCACGGCGTCGGTGGTGACGAGAAGTTCGTAGATACCAAATCGCCCTCGAAAACCCGTTTGACGACACTCGCGGCAGCCGACCTCGCGATAGAGTGGGTCGCTGGTCATCGTTTGCCAAGGAAAGTCGTGCGGGAGATCCTCTTGAACTGGCGTGTAGGGCTGCTTGCAGTGTGTGCATAGTCGCCGCACCAGGCGTTGCGCCATCACGGCTTCGACAGTACTCGCGACCAAAAAGGGTTCCACACCCATATCGATCATACGGGTATAGGCACCGGAAGCATCGTTGGTGTGCAGCGTGCTAAACACCATGTGACCCGTGAGCGACGCCTGAATGGCGTTTTCGGCGGTCTCTAAATCGCGAATTTCACCGACCAGCACCACGTCGGGATCGTGACGCAGAATGCTGCGCAAGCTGGCGGCAAATGTGAGCCCAATCTTGGGATGGACTTGAATCTGATTGATGCCATCGAGTTGATATTCGACAGGATCTTCGGTGGTGATAATCTTTGTATCGGGCTGATTGATTTCCAGTAGCGAACTGTAGAGCGTTGTCGTCTTGCCAGAACCGGTCGGACCGGTCACCAGCACGATACCGTGCGGCAAGCGAATGAGTTCGCTATAGGCGTTGTACGTCCGGTCATCCATACCCAGGCGTTTGAGATCGAAGACCATGCTCCCCTTGTCGAGGATACGCATGACGATGCCTTCGCCATTGATCATGGGTATGACCGAGACGCGGACGTCGATTTCGCGCCCTTGCATCTTCAACTTCATACGACCATCTTGCGGCAAGCGCTTCTCGGCGATATTGAGTCGCGCCATGATCTTCAAACGACTGACGATCGCCGCTTCAAAACGATTGATCTCCGGCGGCACAGGCTGCGGTTGCAGCATGCCATCGATGCGGTACCGAATCGCCAGGCCGGTGCGCTGCGACTCGATATGCACATCGCTCGCGCGATTGTTGATCGCTTCCAACAGAATCTCATTCACCAATCGAACGACCGAGGCCTCTTGGGCCATCTCGGAAAGTCCTGAACCATCGGTTTCGATGTCACCGATCAGTTCCAGATCGTCATCAGGCGTGGCTTGCGCCATCAAGCCTTCGACGGTTTCGCTGCCGACACCTAAATGCTTCTTGATCAGCGCGGCGATCTCGCTCTTGCCAGCGAGCACGGGAATGACGGACAAGCCCGTTGCCGCGCTCACTTCATCGAGCGGATAGAGATCAAACGCGTCGCTGGTGGCAACCACCAAAGAGCCATTGATGCGGCTAATAGGAAACAGCGACTGACGATAAATCAGCTTTTGGGGAAAGCCTTTAAGGAGGGACAAGTCGACATCGGTCTCGCGAAGGTCGACGAAATCCAGCCCGACTTCGTCCCCGACGGCCTTGAGCGCCGCTTCTTCGCTCACGAAACCCATTTGCACAGCGGTTTCGACGAGGCGCGCTCCATCTCCGCCAGCGCTACGGGTTTGATCCAATTGACGCTGATTCAGCAAACCTCGACGTAAAAGAATCTCACCGGCTTCCATGATCTGCCAATCGCCAATGCGTCAAACGAGGGAGGAACGTGCGAGGCGTGACGAAAATGCTCGAATTGAGCCCCAGGGCTAATCCGATCACGATCGCTTACGGGCAATTGGCCCGCCAACAAGGCACGAACACCCCGCTAGCAGGCCAATGAGTTGGTGCCGCCGCAATCCATAATAGTTGCGGCGGCCAGGATTTCATCCGCAAAGGTTATACCTTCGCGTCAATTCGCAGGTTTCAGTTGGCTTCTGGCTGCGCACCACCACGCTGGCCGCGTTGACCACCTTGACCGCCACGACCTTGCTGTTGGGTAAAGCGGAATTCGGCACCCATCAACTTCTTAAACTTCTCACGTTGCTCTGGCGTCAGGAGGGCCAGCAATTGGTCGCGAGCTTCGTTGCGGGCTTTGGCAACTTTTTCAGCCAGTTCTTTCGCAACCTTGGCTTCGGCTTCCGTGATTTGAGCCTTTTGGTCGTCGGTCATTTCCAATTGCGCAACAATGAAATCGCTGGTCAAACCGGTGCTATCACCCCCCGCACGGCGGAGCTGCGACTGGAAGTTGATCTGAGCCAAGCGCTCGCGTTGTTGTGGGAGGAGAACTTCGTCGATTTCCGCTTGCACTGCCTTGGTCCGCTCTTCCATTTTCGTGCGCATTTCAGCGAAAGCGGTTTGACGCTCCTCGTCCGACATGTCGCGGAAGTTACCCAAGTCTTGGAATTGGGCACGCATTTCTTCGCGCACTTTCTCGTTGATGGCCGTCAATTTGGTGACTTGCTCGTCCACAAGATCAAGTTCTTTGCGAACATCTTCATTCTGCAACAAGCCTGCAGCACCACCGCCACCAGGACCGCCAAATCCACCGCCGAAGCCACCAGCACCACCAGCACCACCACGACCACCACGGCCTTGGGCAGAGGCAAACGAGCAAACACCAGCCATGAGCGCGAGCGTCAGCGCTGTGCGAAACCAAAACCGAGCCATACGACATTCCTTACAATGGGGGAGAAGTAAGAAGAGAACTCAACCAGCAGTACCGCCACTGGGCCGTGAATAGAACACCTACCATCGGCCAGATTTTTGTGAGGGACCAGCTACCTAGGGACTTTTAACACGCGAGTGCGGAAAAAGTGTCGCGCAATTTTCTTTACGCCGATTTCTGACGGTAAGCGCTTGGTAAAGCCAATCTTGCGGCCTGACCGGTCACGCTTCAGGCGTGGGAAATTGAGTAACCGATGGGTTGTTGGTCGCAAGCGTTAGGGCGGCGATTTTCTCGTTCAGACAATGAGGACAGAGGCAATCCTGGCCTTCGACAGGTAACTTAACCGGGATATCGGCGCACCAGCATCCCCCATTGGAACCTCCCGCACCGCAAGTAAAGGCGGTAGCACACTGGCTGCAGCGTAACGTTCGTGGCTCGGGGAAGTTACTCATGAGAAATTAATGCCTGGAAACTCTTCGCGTGTGGGCGTATTCCCGAATTGCTCGGCGATCTGGGAAAAGGGATTTGTACCTTCAGCTCCCGATTCCTCCGCAACCTCTTGGACCTCTTCAACTTGAGTGAACTGTTCTTCGGGAATCACGCTCACGGGAATGGGGCGATTGGTGCTGCGGTGGGTTTCAAAAGTAAGTTCGAAATAGACCTCGCCAGCGGCCAGCCATTGTTCGCCATCCAGTCTCAGCAGCCAATAGGTCGGATGGAGTCGCCCCTGGGAGCACCAAACATCCAGATCCGACTTACAGCGGGGGCCATATTCGGTGCCTTCGGGCGTGCGGACCATCCATTGATCCCACAACGGTTCCGTTTGCCAGGTCGCCGACTTGGCAATATCGACCATCACAGGCTGCCCCACAACAGGTGGTCGACGCCAGACCAATTTCGCCTCAGGTGGCTTGAGTTCGGCAGGTTGCGGCTGCTGACGATCGCTTCGCAACCAGGCTAAGGCGTTGACCGCAGGCTTAAATTGCGGATTGGTTTCGATAGCTTTGGCGAAGTTCTTCTCGGCTGCCGTCAGGTTCCCAGACTGAAATAGCGCCAATGCCCGCCCGTGGTAGGCGGCGGCCAGATTCTGTCCAGGAGGTTTTTTTTGCAACAAGTGCGTGTAATCGGCGGCGGCATGCTGGTAAAGCCCAACGGAATAGTAGATGCGGGCGCGAAACCCAAGGAGTGTCGCAAACGCGGGATCGTGTCTCATCCTTGCCAGGCCCTTGGATAGTTCCAGTATCGCCTTTTCCTGCTCGCCGATCCGCGCTAACAACAGTCCCCGATTGCAAAACGCTGGGACAAAGCCAGGCTCGACCGCCAGTACGGCATCGTAATCGGCTAGTGCGCGCTTCCAACGTTTAGTTTGCACGTAGGCTTCCGCCCGCTGAAATAGCGCCTTGGCGTTTCGCGGTTGTTCGGCAATCAGGAAATCGAAATCAGCGATCGCCTGCTCAAATCGCCCCAATACAACCGCCGATAGCGCCCGCTCGTAGTACGTCAACGGCTGGGCCGGATCGAGGCTCAGCGATTTGGAATACTCCGCGATGGCATCTTCGTGCCGCCCCATCTGCGCCCAGTGCGCGGCGCGATCGTGGCGGAACAGGGGCTGTTCGCTCGACAGCGAAATGGATTGATTCAAGTCGGCGAGCGCGTCTTCCAGTTTCCCCAGGCTGCGGCGCGCAAGACCTCGACCATGCCACGCAGCGCTGTTTTGTGCATCGAGCTTGATCACACGGGAAAAATCTTGTGCAGCCAAATCGTGTTTGTGATTGCGCGCAAGCAGCTTAGCCCGGCGCAAGTAGCCTTCGGCTTGCAAGGGCTCAAGCTTGATCGCCGCGTTGTAGTCGCTCAATGCTGCTTGCGGCGCGCCACGAAAATCCTGCGCAACCGCACGATCGAGTAGCCAGGCGGCAACGTCGGGCTGCGCGGCGAGACGCGCGTCGAGATCGACAATGGCAGCTTGGACGCAAGCATCCGCCAATTGGGAATAAATCTCGCTACCAGCGGGGTTGAGTTCGATCGCTTGCCGCAAATCATCGATCGCCGCGCGCCACTGCTGCAAATGTCCTCGCGCGCTTCCGCGCCATGCCAAGGCGTCAGGTTGACGTGGCACACGATCGAGCGAGCATTGCAAATCCGCGGCCGCTTTGTCTGGTCGGGCAACATCCAAATACGCGAGTCCACGACGATAGTACAAGCCAGCTTGCACGTTTGGATCCGCTTCCAGTTCGAGCGCTTTGCTGAGATCTGCAATGGCCTGCTCATAGCGCTGCTGACTGAGAAACATCTCGCCGCGACTGGCATAGGCGGCGGCGTAGCGAGTGTTCAGTCGGATCGCTTTGCTCAATTCGGCAATCGCGAAATCGGGCTGTTGGCGATTGAGGAATACCAGGCCCCGGCCGCGAAAAGCCGCCGCGCAAGTCGTGTCGGTTTGAATCGCCGCGTCAAAATCCGCCAAAGCTTCCGCATCGCGACCAGCCGCCACCAAGGATTCGCCGCGCGCGAGCAAAATCTTCGTATCGCTGGGAAGCAATTCGAGCGCCTGACTGAAGTCTTCGACGGCGGCATGATGCTGCTGAAGTTTCACATGCAGGCGCGCGCGGACCAAATGATGCTTGGGCACGTTCGGGGCCAACCCGATCGCCAAGGAATAGTCCTTCAAGGCCGAGACATGATCCCCGAGCGATGCATGCAATTGCCCTCGCTCAAATACCGCCGAAACTTGCCC
>JBGSHH010000475.1:0-4464 GCA_041752355.1 Pirellulaceae bacterium
GACTTCCACCATTTTGCCATAATGATATGAAGCTTGCTTATCTCGATTGTGCCAGCGGCATCGCCGGCGATATGATGCTTGGTGCGCTGGTGGATGCCGGCGTCGATCTGGCGGTAATACAAGCAGGTATCGATTCGCTCGGCTTGCCAAGTTGCCAGTTAGTGCGCGAGGAAGTCAAACGTGGTGGCTTTCGCGCAACGAAAGTCAACGTGCTGCACGAGCCTGAACATGCCCATCGGCATCTGCACCACATCACCGAAATGATCGACAAGGCCGCCGCGATCACGCCGCCACAAAAAGATCTCGCCAAGCGCATCTTCACGCGACTGGGCGAAGCGGAAGCCAAGGTACACGGCACGACGATTCGTAAAGTTCATTTTCATGAAGTCGGCGCGGTCGATTCCATCGCCGATATCGTCGGAGGGGCGATCGGCCTCGATCTGCTGGGGGTCGATCGGATTGTTTCGTCGCCGCTCGTGCTCGGTTCCGGCTATATCACCATCGCGCATGGGCGAGTGAGTGTGCCCGCGCCCGCGACCGCCGAACTTCTGGTTAACATCCCCCTGGGAACTTCCCCGGTCGAAGCAGAGCTCACCACGCCCACCGGCGCAGCGATTGTCTCCACCATCGCCGATGCCTATGGCCAACTGCCGGCGATGACCGTGCATGGCATCGGATACGGTGCAGGCACGAAAGACTTCAAGGAGCAACCCAACATCGTGCGACTGATCGTCGGCGAAACGAACGAACGCCTCCAGGCGGATCAAATCATCGTGCTGGAAACCAATCTCGACGACATCAGCGGCGAAATGATCGGCCACTGCGCCACGCTGCTCGCGGAAGCCGGCGCGCTCGATGTTTATACCACGGCGATTCAAATGAAGAAGAATCGCCCCGGGGTGACGCTGAGTGTGCTCGCGCCTCCGGAGTTGGTGAACAAGTTGGAGAAGATCATTTTTCGCGAAACGGCCACGCTGGGAATACGCCGTTGGCCAGCTAGTCGGCACAAGCTCGAACGCCGCCCGCTGACAGTGGAAACGCCTTGGGGCCCCATCCTCGGCAAACTGGCGGTGCTGCCCGATGGCAGTGCTAGCTTCTCACCGGAGTTCGAAGCCTGTCGCATCATCGCCATACAACAGGATGTGCCGTTGAAAGATGTTTACGAAGCGGCCCGAAAAGCGTACAAGGGAGAGTGATACTTCTTACCCCTCGCCTTCGTCCACAACGTGTTGAGTTATGTCAGAACTCCTTCCATCTATGCCGCAATTGCTGATGCTGGCTGGCATGGGGTTGATGATTTGGACGTTGATGCGGCGCTCCTATCGCCACTTCGGCAAAGGGGGCAAGGCATACAAGCCAGCGCACGTACTTTCCCAGCGCGATACGAATCGTGATGACGCGCTTATCGACGCGCCCGCGGAAGTCACGCGTTGGCAAGTAGAAATGCACGAAACGGCGCGCGATCTAAAAGGGGAAATTGACACGAAGCTGGCCGTGTTGCAGATGTTGTCGCGGCATGCCAACGAAGCCACGGCGCGGCTGGAAGCGGCCATCGATCGCGCGGAGAAACTCGGGCTGCGCAGTAATCTCGATCCACTGGCGGCGATCGAGTCGTGGAATGAAACGGATCACATGTTGACACATCCCACGCATTCAATGAACGACGAGCATCCCCAATCGCCCCTCATCTATGCGTTGGCCGATCAAGGGCGCGACGCCCATGGCATCGCGTCGCAAACCGGCTTGCCGCTGGGTGAAGTAGAAATGGTGCTGAGCCTGCGAGCGCGGGTGTAGATCTCAATACACGTCTTTGAGATAGCGCTTCTCTTTTGCCAGGTGTTGCACGAAGACTTTGGCGGCGGCGGCATCGCACTGGCCATGATCGATGGCGATTTGCTGCAAGGCCTTATCGACATCGACCGCCATTCGCTTGGCGTCGCCACAAACGTAGAAGTAAGCACCTTGCTGCAACCATCGCCACAACTCCGCTCCGTTCTGGAGCATGCGATCCTGCACGTATACCTTCTCCGCCGTATCGCGGCTAAACGCGATATCCAAGCGCGTGAGCAGGCCGGTGTCTTGCCAGCGTTCTAGTTCTTCGCGATAGAGGAAGTCATAGTCGAAATACTGATTGCCAAAGAGCAGCCAATTCTTGCCTTGTGCACCCCCGATTTCGCGCTGTTCCAAGAACGAACGGAACGGCGCAATGCCCGTGCCGGGGCCGACCATGATGATCGGTGTATCGTCGCCCGGCAGGCGGAAACGCGGCGACTTCTGCACGAAAACGCGAATCTCCGCGCCGGGCTCACTGCGCACGCCGAGAAAATTAGATGCCACGCCGGAGAACCACTTGCCTTGATGTTCGTACTTCACCACACCGACGGTAAGATGCACCTCGCGCGGATACTTCGCTTGCGATGACGATATCGAGTACAGGCGCGGTTGCAACTTGCCGAGCGTGGCAATGAAATCGACCAGCGGCGGCCGCCCGCTTGGATATCGCAAGAGCACGTCGAACACATCCATCGTTCCCAGAAACCCGTCGGCATCTTCTGCCAGCACTTTCTTCAGGTGCGAAGCTTCGTCGGAGTTGGTGGCGAACCTGGCCATTACATCGAGTAGCACCGGTCGGGGGCGCGTCAGCGAATAATCGCTTAGCAAGCCTTCGCGCAGCTTCTTCGCGCCACCGTCGGGCGTAGGAATGAGTTCCTCGCCGCTTGCGCCCAGGGCGGTAATCACGCTTTCGACAAGTTCGCTCGCGTTGAGCGGCAAGATGCCCAGCGCATCGCCCGGCTCGTAAGTCAGGCCGGAATCCAGCAGATCGATGATCACGTGCCGCGTATCTTTCGGCGAATCTTCCTGTGTCAGCCGACGACTTTCGATCAACCTGGCAGGGAAGGGATTGGCGCGGGTGTACGTCTTATTGTCGACGGCGCTTTCCGTGGGTGCGGCGGGAGCAACTGCGACGCGATTAGCTGGCACAACGAGTTGCACGAGCTTCTTCAACATCTTCGCCGTATCGCCACCGCCTGGTGAGCAACGCGTGAGATCTTTTTCCTCGCCGCGCGCCAGCGCTTCCGCATACGTCTGGCAGACATAGCCACAAGCACCGCAATCAAGTTGCGCCATGGCGGCCATCAGTTGACGTTCGATGGGCTTCTCCGCGGCAAGCTGCAAGCGTTCGTCCATTCCCAAACCGGGATCGTGCCAGGGAAAGTCCTCTTCCTCCACGACCGCGATCGCCGCGTCGTTAGTGGCAGCGCCGTTCACTAGGGTCGCGATCGCCGGATGGGCCGCCAGCGCTGCGCCATCACCACCGCGCGCGTCGGTCATATTCAACAGACCGGCGAAGAAGCCGTTAAGCCAGGCCCGCTGTTCGCTGCTAAAGGGAGCCGATTCGGGAATGATGCTGACGGACATGAGAACCTCGGAGAACGGGAAGATCCATTGTTTAGGCGGCCACCAACTCACTCTTGGCATAGGCGCGGAGCTGTTCGATGGAGTGACGACTCGCGAATTCCGCAAACGACTCTTGCGGGCTGGCGCGATGCTCCAAGTAGCCACGTAACAGGTGCTCGAGCAGCGGCGGAATCTTGTCGCAGACGATATTGGGAAAGAGTTCGCGGCCGATCGCCTGACGTTCTCCCCAGCCACCCCCGACAAAGATGTTAAAGCCTTCGACCATGTCGTCACCTTCGGCGACCTTCGTGGCAATCAGACCGATATCGCCGATGTAGTGCTGGGCGCACGAGTGATGACAGCCGGTGAGATGAATGTTGATCGGCGTGTCGATGGTGAGCCGTTCTTCCAAGTACGCGGCGATAAGCATCGCCCTGCCTTTGGTATTGGCCGCCGCGAACTTACAACCGGTGTTGCCGGTGCAAGCCACCAGGCCGGCGCGCAAGTTAGTCGATTGCCAATCGAGGCCGATCTCTTCAATGGCTTGCTTCACGTCGTCCAGATCGGCTGCGTGAATATCCGGCAGCAGCAAGTTCTGCCACACCGTGAGGCGAATATCGCCTGAACCGTAACGATCAGCGATGCTCGCCAGACTACGGAGCTGATCGCTTGTCAATCGACCGACAGGCAAAACCACGCCGACGTAGTACTTGTCCGCTTGCTTCTGTCGATGCATGCCGACATGAGCGAGGCGATCTTCCGCCGGACGTGGCTCACACTTGGTGAGCGAGAACTTTCGCCACGCGAAAGGCAGATGCTCTTGCGCAGCGGCCAGAAACTTATCGAAGCCCCACTCGTCGAGCAGGTACTTGAGCCGGGCCTTCTTACGATCCGTTCGATCGCCATGATCAATATAGACACGGACCAGCGCCGCCGCGGCGCGGATCGCTTCTTCTGGCCTGAGGAACACGCCGGTATCGCGGGCGAAGTCTGTGTGTCCCGTGATGCCGCCGAGCGTGAGTTGAAAGTAAACGCCTGCGGGACCTTCACTGGTGGCGTTGACCT
>JBGSHH010000476.1:0-6986 GCA_041752355.1 Pirellulaceae bacterium
TGGAGAGTTACCATTACCATTACCATTACCAAAGCCTATCCTGCATGCGGGACGCGATTAAATCACCGTCATTGCTCCGCATTCCGGGCAAGGACGTTGGGTTCCTCGGTACATGGGCGAAACCTGAAACGCATGCCCGCACGCGCAAGCGACGGCGAGTGATTTCGATGGCTTCGCGGATTCTGACTCACGGAAATCGACGGGAATTTCGCCTCCTGCCTGCACCAGACAGGCTTTCGTGCAGCATCCGGCGTTGGTCCAGGGTTTATCCGGATGCGGCATGAAGAAAACGCCGCAGACGATACATTCCTGACCGCCGCGTTCGCGCAGTTGTTCTCGTTCAGCAACCGCAGCGGCATCGCGACGTTCTTGCATGTAGCGATGCGCCACATAGCCGCGTCTGCTGAAGGGGATTTGTAGGAGGCTCAGAACATGCGCCGCGGGAACGTCCGTCGTCAGTAGCGTAATCACTTCCCCCTCGTACGCTTGTCGCCGATTCCAGCCCATCCATTCGACGAGTGCTCGCAGTATCTCCGGGAGGACCGTGCGTCTCTCGTATTGGCCCAGTGCATTGGGCTCGTGATACTCCGTGACCAGCGTCCAGGAGTCGCCACCACATTTTAGGCATTGCGCCTTTGCCTGGGAGATCGAGCGCATGGAACTCGATCTCTGGCACTTGGCGCACTCGAAACGGACGACGTCGGCGCGCTCGTGTTCAAGAGACATCTCAAGCCTCTTGGCTACAATGCACCCACCACCAAATCCCCAATCTCCTTCGTCCCATAGCCCATCTTGCCGGCATTTTGGCTCTTCATTTTGGTGCCGGTGACGACTTGGATGGCTTTCATCACGCGGGCGCCGGCTTTGGGTTGGCCGGTGTGTTCCAAGAGCATGCTCATGGCGCTGATGGCGGCGATGGGGTTAATGACATTTTGGCCAGTGTACTTGGGAGCGCTGCCACCCATCGGCTCGAACATGCTCACGCCGCCCTTATCGGGATTGATGTTGCCGCCGGAGGCGACACCAAGTCCGCCTTGGATCATCGCGCCCAGATCGGTGATGATGTCGCCGAACATGTTAGTGGTGACGATCACGTCGTAATACTCGGGGTTCTTTACGAACCACATACAGCACGCGTCGACGTGGTTGTAGTCCGCCTTCACGTCGGGATATTCCTTGGCGACATCCTGGAAGGTCCGCCACCAGAGATCATGGCCGTAGGTCAGGACGTTCGTCTTGGCGACGAGCGTCAGCATCTTGCCTTTGGGATTGTTCCGCTGGCGGGTGTATTCAAAGGCCCAGCGAATGCAACGCTCGCAACCTTTGCGGGTGTAAACGGCGGTTTGCGTGGCAACTTCGTCGGCCGTGTGCTTCTTCAGCCAGCCACCAATGCCCGCGTACATGTCTTCGGTGTTTTCGCGCACCACGACAAAATCGATATGCTCCGGACCTTTGCCGACGAGCGGGCATTCCACGCCGGGATAGAGCTTCACAGGGCGCAAGTTGATGTATTGATCGAGCTGAAAGCGGAGTTCCAGTAGCAGGCCTTTTTCGAGGATGCCGGGCTTCACATCGGGATGACCCACGGCGCCGAGATAGATGGCGTCGTACTTCTTGAGTTCCTCGACCGCGCCTGCTGGCAGCGTTTCGCCGGTCTTCAAATAGCGCTCGCCGCCGAAATCGAAATGCTTGGTGGTGTACGTGAAGCCTTCCAGCTTGCTGACCGCCTCCAGGACTTTCAATGCTTCGGCGGTGACTTCGGGACCGGTGCCATCGCCACCGATGACAGCGAGATTCAGCTTGTTGGCGCTCACGAACGAGGTTCCTCTATGGCGGTTTTGCAGGTAATAAACCTCGCATTGTAGCAACCGCCTACCACCCCAACAACGACCAGACGGAGCGCCCCTAACGCGTCGCCCACAGGCCGATTTGGTTGTTTTGAGCCGAGCGCTGCGCCTCGCTCATCCGGCGGTCCATGGCTTGCGAATTGCCTGGGAAATGGACAAACCGCGCCAATCCCGCTGCCAACAAGGCCCCATTTAACTGCTCGCCAGCGACTTCCACATACACCAGATACCGCCCATGGCGATCGAGGCGATGATTGTCCAAGCGCAGTTGTACGTCGCCAGCGCCGACAAACTCGCGCGTGAAGCGCGTGGCTTCTTCTGCGATAGCTTGACCATCCGTAGCGATTCCCGCCGCCTGCGTGCTCAACAAGCGCACCGTCACCGCTTCAGGCAGATGTTCCTGGCGAACCAGCAATGTATCGCCTGCCAGGACATCAACGACCTGACAACTTCCTTCACGCAGCGGCGCATCGGCAAAGCTGCGCTGCTCAGGCGAACTGCTGGATGCAATCGCGCGGATCGCAATCAACAGCGCGATGAACGACCAGACATAAAAGCGTGGCGAGGGAAGACGACGTCGCGGTGACATGGTCCGGCTCGCTTATCTTTCGTTAGTTAGCACTAAAGCCCAAATGCACTGGCTGTTCGCGACCGAGAGGATTCTTGATGAACTCACGGTAGCAGGTCGAGCAGAGATCGAAGTGCTTGCGTTGGTAGATCTCGTCCGAGACGTTTTCGTCCTCGCCGGCTTCTAACCGTTCGAGAATTTCTTGCACTTCCAGCAGGTGATCGCGATCGTCTTCCACATCATCCGCATCCGCCGGTTCCATCGCGGCCAGGATTTCGAGCTTGACCACATAGCGTAACTCGTCCTCCGGATCGATCATGCATTTGCAACGGTCGCACGAATGGTGGATCATCTTCCAGCCCTCTCTTCAGGAAGCGAAGCACAGGCGTTTTCCATTATCCGCCTGTGGCGTATCACGCGTTGAACATCACGCGAACGAAATGTTCAACTTGGTTAACGCAACGTTAACCAGATTTATCCTAATACCAAGGTGCGCGGCGCGGCAAGCCGTTTGACTGGAAAAATACTATAAGGATTCAAGTTCGCCAGCGTTGCTATTATTTGTGATAACAACTGCATGGATCGTGCGAGGGTGGTTGACAGAGAGGGAAGTTGGAAAGCGAAAGTCGGAATGCGAAACATCAAGTTGGCTTTTATTGGGCGGCTTGGTAAGATTTAAGGACTGGGAGGTGCCAGGACGTTTCGTAGGAAAGTTCCGTTCGCCCTCGCAGAACCTGAGTTTCGCCCGATAGGAAGCAACGAAAGCGCCGTGGAGCACGGTGAGGATCGTTGGTTGTCCGTAAGGCAATTGACCCTCCGCATCCCTCCTCCTCCGGCGCTCTTTTCGCATCCGGAGGTCGTATGATAATCGCGGATCCGAGTCTGTCACTCGGTTCGAGCGTGCTGGTGCTCAATCGGCATTACGTCGCGGTGCATGTCATCGTGGCGCGGAGAGCCATTTCGTTGCTCTACCGCGACTTCGCCGAAGTGATCGATGTCGAAGAAGGGCAATTCGCCAACTACGACTTCGATTCTTGGCGGGCGATCAGCGAGCTTCGCTCCTATGACAAGTACCATCTGGACGACTGGATACAATCGGTACATTTTGAACTGCAAGTGCCACGTGTGATTCGGCTTCTCGGTTTCGATCGCGTGCCACGGCAAACGCTTCGCTTCAATCGCCGCAATCTCTTTGCCCGCGATGGCCACAAATGTCAGTACTGTGGCCGCAGTCTTCCTTCCCAGCAAATGAGTCTCGACCACGTCATCCCGCGCAGTCGCGGCGGCGAGACTTCCTGGGAGAACATCGTTTGCTCCTGCGTCGATTGCAACACGCGCAAAGGTGGTCGCACGCCGCAAGAAGCCCGCATGAAGCTCAGCACGATTCCGAAGAAACCCCAGCACAATCCGCTCTTCGTCGCCAAGCTCAGCAATCCCAAGTACGCCGTCTGGAAGGCGTTCTTGCAACAGGCGACGGGGTTGTTGGATGTGGGGTGAGGCCGCTGACGATCTCGGATTAAGAGTCTGGTCTATTCTCTTTGGTCATGATTTGGCGCAATGCCGCCAATTCCCGCTCCTTGGCCGCCAGCAAGCGTTCACAGCCACTTAGCAAAAAGCCATACCAGGCGATTGTCGTCACCAGCACGCCGAGCCAGGCGACGTGATAGTTCTCGCTGGCGATTCCATAGCCAAACACACCCAGCGCCACACAGCCCAGTATCACCACCGCCGCCACCGGCGTGGTCCGGCGATGGAGTTCCAATAGCGGAGCGGCCACGCGTTCGCACAGTGAAGGAGTCATCGTCGATCCTGTCGGTTGGTAGTTGAATCGGTCGAGGCGCAGCAAAAAACGCCTCGATGCGGACCAGCATCCAGGCGTTGATTGCGTTTGAACATGTGGGCCAGCGGCCCGCGTCGAGCACTAGGCAGGAGGTCCAAGAGCGTCTTTCTTCTCGGTGATGACCGGGCATTGCGGTGCCATTTCGGCGTTGAGGGCGGTAAAGTCCGCCCATTCTTCCGGCAAGTTGTCCTGGTGGAAGATCGCTTCGACCGGACATTCAGGCACGCAGGCCTCGCAGTCGATGCATTCATCGGGGTGGATGTAGAGCATTTGCTCGCCTTCGTAGAAGCACTCCACGGGGCACACCACGACACAGTCGGTGTATTTGCAAGCAAAGCAGGGTTGAGCAACGATGTGAGCCATGGACCAGAATCTCCTTATCGCCAATATCGAAAGTCGGAAGCGGGCAGTTAATCGGTAAATTGACCGTATAAGCAACAAATTACGCCGCTGGCGCGAAACTGAACACCCCCCATCGCCGACAACGCATACCTTCGCTCGTCATTATCGGGTTGCCAATCGTCGGCCATCAATTTAGGTCGCGAATTCGCGGCAAAATTCGGTCGCGTGAGTCGTTGGGTAGGTTGGATAAACACGCTTGCATCCATCACCAAGTCGTTACCGAGCAAGCACTTCGCGTTAGTATGCGCTTCGCGGCTCGCCTGTCAAGCAAGCCAGCGCTGTCGAGAATTTGTCTCAGTAGTTCACGGTCCCAGGGAATGATCGTCTGTAACCGTCGGCCAGTTATTTTCCACAATCTTGGCAAGTTGGGCCAAGGCGTGCTGCTTCCGACTTGCCTCTAACCATGGCCCCACTTAAAATCGAAAGGTGAGGAGCCACCTATGCCGCCAGGTGGGGTTCCCAACTATATCATCTATCCGTTCCACCGATCGTTTCGAGGTTAGACTCGTGGCATTGTCTCCTGTCGACCGCGATCTGCTGGACCGTTGCCTGACGGCGAAACCTCGTGCCTGGGAGGATTTTGTCGATCGGTTTCTCGGTCTGGTGATCCATGTGATTAACCACTCGGCGCAATCGCGCGCTATCCGTCTTACGCCGCAAGACGTCGAAGATTTGACAGCCGACGTTTTTCTGGCGATTGTGATCAACGACTTTGCCGTGCTGCGGCGCTTTCGTGGCGAAAGCAGTTTGGCAACCTATCTCACGGTCGTTTCGCGCCGCGTGGTCGTGCGTGAATTGCTCAAACGCAAGCCGGGCGAGGAACTTTCGGACGAGGCCAGCGACGGAGCGTACGCAGGCGCCGAACAACGCATCATCGACCGAGAAGAAGTTGATCGTTTGCTCGAGGGCCTGGCCGGCGCGGAAGCGGAGATTGTTCGCTTGTACCATCTCGATGGTCGCAGCTATCAGGAAATCAGCACCGCGCTCGGCGTGCCCGAAAACAGCATCGGCCCCGCGCTCAGTCGCGCTCGCGCCAAGATGCGCGCCAGCGCCGCCACGTAGGATGGATGTTCTCATCCGTCCCCGTAGCATCGTACCAACCGACATGCTGTCAGTTCCTGGTCGGTTTCGAAAAGCTTCCTACCGCAGACCGCGCACTTGCGGTCGATAGCCGGCGCGGGAATCGGCACGTGAATCCGCGCTGTGGCCCACATTTCCCGTCGCAATCGGCGCTCCTGGCGGACGAAAATTCGGATCGGCCACATCCACCACCGGATAGCCAACAAACTGCGGCATCGTGAAAAGTTGCTCGGGGCTCCCTGTCAAAGACTTAATCCGATACTGCGCCACATCCAACGCGAAACCCAGTTGCGCAGTTGGCAGCGAGATATCGATGTGGTGCGGCAGCGAAACCCCTTCGACCGGATAGTGCCGATGTTGTGAGGCTTTCGCTGACGCAACCAATTGCCCGCGTTGATCGTAAAGATGCTGTTCCAGGATCCAGCCGTAGGTATCGTTAATCACCAGCACGCGCGTCATTTCGCCATCGGCCGTCATGAGCTTCGAGCGCACCTCCAGGCGATGATTGCCCCGATCGATTGGCCCTTCGTGTCGCCCTTGTGGATCGAGATAAATCACGCCGAGCGCTTCGCCGATCCACTCCGGCTGAATCGGTATCATCTGCCTTGCCGCGCTGCCAGCGAATTGATCGTGCCGGGCGTAGAACACCGCTGGCGGGTCATTTCGTTTTGCCCACAGCCAAAAGATCTCGGCATTGCTACCCATGTCCATTTCGGGACCGGTGAGACTTGTTTCCACGCGAAAACGCAAATTGCGCGGGCGCTCCATCACCAGGCGGGCGTTGAGTGAGGGGAGGCCATCGAGCGATATCTTAGCGCGCTCGGCTTCGAGACTGGTGACGGTGCTGCTGTTGAGATGTTGCGTGATTTGTTCGAGCGTTGGCTTGTTACTAAAGACCGTCGGTGCTTGCGGCGCATTGGCCCAACCCTTATACCACGCGCAGCCTGGGAGCAGCATAATCGCGACTAGCAACAAGCTCAGACGTGCTGGGTTCATAGTGGGGAAGGCGTCCCGCCTGCCGTGTTTTGTATTTTCATCAAGGCAGACCGGAGGCCTACCCCACGTCGGCATACAACAATCGCGCTAACTCATCTTGAATCTGTTGCACGCGCTCGGTGGTCGGCGTCTCCACGCGCGTACGATACTCTTGTTCATTCCGCGGACAAAACAACACCAACACCTCGCGTCCCTGTTCATCGGTTTCGGTCGACTCTTGTCGCAATACGCGGCGACGCACCATCAGCAGCGC
>JBGSHH010000477.1:0-15556 GCA_041752355.1 Pirellulaceae bacterium
CCGTCCGGTGGTTGGCGATTGTGCTGGGCGATGAACACCGTCAAGAAGTCCTTCACCAAATCTTCCGCAGGCACTTTGTGCAACAGCTGAAACGCTTTGTCCCAATTCTTCGCCAGCAGCATGTCGAGGGCCGCTTCATAAGTCGCCAGATGCACGTCGGTGAACAAGGGGAAGTCGGCTTCCGGTGGCAACAACTCACTCACTTCCAGTGGCGTCGCCAAACCAACGAGGCGCACCACCGCCACGCGTCGCACACGTGCGTCGTCGCGAGAGAGGCTGCCGCGCACCAGTTTCGCCGTCGCATCATCGAGCAAGATCGGCGTGCGGATGCTTTTGGTCAAGCCTTCCAATCGCGAGGCGAGATTCACAACCGGACCAAACACCGTCACCTTCACTTGATCGATGGTACCGATCTTGCCTGCCACCGCGCGACCACTAGCGATGCCGATGCCGACTTGAAAATCGGTGAGCGTGTTCATGAATTCGTGCCGAATGGCAAGCGCCGCACGACAAGCGCGCCGCGCAGCATCGGGCTGTGCAAGTGGCCAGCCCCAAAAGCCCATCGCCGCGTCACCATGAAAATCGCCGATCACACCGCCGTGGGCCAGAATATGCCGGGTCATCACGCCTAGGGCCTGGCTCACGCGTTCGAGCATCCCGACCAAATCGCCTGCGCTTTGTTCCGCCTTGCGCGAGAAGCCGCGCAAGTCGCAAAATAACACCGAGACATCTGCCTCGCGGGGCGCGAGTACTTCATCCGGATCGCGGCCGGCCAACGCTTCCAACACCACAGGCGAAAAGAATTGACTGAGCGACGCCGATTGGCGCGTCAGAAGTCGCGCCTCGCGCAAGCTGGAGAGCGTGGCGGCGGTGAGTTCCATGAATTTGAGTTCGTCGCGCAAATCATCAGGCGATGCGACATTACTGGAAGAGTCGCCACCGTGAGAACGCCCCGCCACGTAGATCGCCCATCCGCGACAGGCAGCGCCGCGTACCGGCGTGGCGCAGGCCCAATCGACATTCGCCGAAGTTGTGAACGCCGCTTCCGGTTGGCTATCCCAAACGTGCACCACGCTTTCCTCCGCGGCGATCGCCTGCCGAATCAAACGCTCGCTGGGAGAAAAGTCGCTGAGATCGATCGTGCGACGATCCCAGTTCAACACTTCTACCTTGGCTTGCTCCTCTTCACCGTGCAGCATGACGAGGGCGGCGGCTTGCGCGCGGTCGAGGCCGGTGAGCAGCACGTTGACAATCCGCGCGGAAAGCTCCCCATCGCTGCTGGCACCGCCGATGATCTCCGGTAAGCGACTGAGTGCATCGATGCGACGATCAGCATGGCGGAACTGCATCTTGCGGAGGTAGTCGGCGCTGAAAGTTTGTTCCGTGGCGGGACGCGGCAGATCCTGCGTCACATTCACGCGCTCTTCGGCCAGCGTGAACATTGTGCCACCGATCACAAAATTCTCGCCCGCCTGGAGGCGGAACGTCTCGCACTGCTTGCCGCGAAAGAAGATCGGATTACGGGCCGCCGCGCACTTGGTGACGGTGAGCTTGCCTTTTTCGTAGAGCAGTTCGCAATGCTTCCGCGAGATTTTTTCGTCCCACGGTGTCGACCACGGTGGCGTGTCACGTCCCAAGACCAAAGCATGTCCCTGGGGCAACTTGCGCCGCCAGCGATGATGCGCTTGAGGGCCTTGGGCAATGAGATCAGGCATGGTTCGATTGAAAGGGAAAAAGCGGCGTCATGTCGTGTATGTGCTACGGTTATTTTATGCGACGCCGTGAAGAATAGGTAAACCGGTACGAGTCAAAAGAAAAAACACAAAAAGCTCGTCGCCGGATCGCGATGGGAAACCTGAATTCCATCCTACCACCTCCCGCCCTGCACCATTCACCTGTTAAACTACCCTTCCCACCCGCTTCCTCTAGGATATTCAGCCCCCATGACCCATGCTTGGCACGACGTAATCCCCGGCGAGCGATTGCCGAATGAGTTCACCGCGGTGATTGAAATCCCGACGGGTTCAAGCGTGAAGTATGAACTCGACAAGGCGACTGGGTTATTGAAGGTCGATCGCATTTTATATTCGGCCGTCTACTATCCCGCCAACTACGGCTTCGTGCCGCAAACATTGGCCGAAGATGACGATCCCCTCGACGTGCTCGTGCTTTGCCAGGAGCCGGTCATGCCGCTGACGCTGGTGCATGCCCGCGCGATTGGCTTGATGACGATGATCGATGGGGGTAAGAAGGATCACAAGATTCTGGCGGTCGCAGTCGACGATCCGGAATACAACGGTTTTCGCGAAGCAGACGAATTGCCAGCGCATCGCCTGGCGACCCTACGTCGTTTCTTTCAAGACTACAAAACGCTGGAAGGCAAGACCGTCGAGGTCGATGAATTCCAGCCCGCCCGTACTGCGCATCCGATTATCGAAGAATCGCTGGAGCGATATAGCAGTCAGCGTCGCCGAGGCTTTCGAGAGAAGTCGCGCGGATAGGTTCTCGTCGTTGTTTGCGCCGAAGACGAAACGTGCAACGGCGGACGTTTTGGTCACGGCACCTACACGACCCATCAGAGCGGGCAACGCATGAACTACTGGCTCGTCAAAACCGAACCGGAATCGTTCTCGATCGATGATCTCGCTGCGTCTCCCCAGCGAACCACGTTTTGGAGCGGCGTTCGCAACTATCAGGCGAGAAACTACCTGCGCGACTCGATGAAGCTCGGCGAGCAGGTGTTGTTCTATCACTCCAACGCCCAGCCGCCAGCGATTGTAGGTGTCGCGAAAGTTGTCCGCGAGGGCTACGGAGATTACACCGCTCTCGACGAAAACGATCATCACTACGATCCCAAATCCACGCCAGAGAATCCGATCTGGATGATGGTCGATTTGCAGTTCGTGGAGAAATTCGCGACACCGCTATCACTCGAATCACTGCGCTTGGTGACTTCGCTTCAAGGAATGGAGCTGTTGCGCAAAGGCTCGCGATTGTCAGTGCAGCCCGTCAAAAAGACGGAATTTGAAACCATTCTCAAGCTGGCGATCGCCGGTAAATCGTCCGCGAAGAAGTCCACACAACGGAGAAAGGCATGAGCGTACAACCAAAGGCCTGGCGAGTTGGTTGGTTGTTGTGGGTCTGGTGCCTGCTCGGCATCGTCGGATGCTCCGGCGGCACTCAGGACGAAGTCGTTGTCTATACGGCGCTCGACAAAGAATTCTCCGAACCGATTCTCAACGACTTTGGGCAAGAGAACGGCATCTCAGTCTTGGGCGTTTACGACATTGAGAGTACGAAGACGGTCGGTCTAACGCAGCGCATTATCAGCGAAGGCGCTCGGCCGCGCTGCGATGTGTTTTGGAACAACGAGATTCTCAACACGCTGCGACTTGAAGAACAGGGATTACTCGATGCCTATCATTCTCCGGTCGCGGAAAGTTATCCCGCCGCGTTCAAGTCTCCTGACGGCACCTGGCATGGATTTGCGGGTCGCTCGCGAGTGTTGATTGTAAATACGAAGTTGGTGCCGGAAGCTGATCGCCCGACTTCGATTTACGATTTGGCCGATCCCCAATGGAAAGGCAAGATTGGCATCGCCAAACCGCTGTTCGGGACCACTGCCACCCACGCCGCCGTGTTGTTTAGCGTGCTGGGAGAAGAAAAAGCCAAAGCGTTCTTCGCCAGCCTCAAGGCGAATGAGATTCAGATTCTCGGCGGCAACAAGCAAGTGGCCACCGCGACCGCCGCAGGGCAGATCGCCTTTGGATTGACCGACACCGACGACGCCATCATCGAAATCGAACAAGGTCAGCCGGTGACGATTGTCTATCCCGATAGCCAGACCGATGAACTCGGCACGCTTTTCATTCCCAACACGCTCGGCATCCTCAAAGATTGTCCTCATCCCGTGGCCGCGCGGAAGTTGGTCGATTATCTGTTGTCGCCTGCGGTTGAGCAGCGCTTGGCCGATTGCCCCAGCGCGCAGATTCCGCTGAATCCCGCTGTGAAGGCCAACCTACGTGTCGAATCGCCTGCGACCGTCAAAGCCCTGCCGGTGGACTTTCCGGCGGCTGCTAATGAGTGGGATAAAGCCGCAAAGTTCATACGTGAGGAATTTTCTGGTGAGTAGTGCAGCGTGTGCCACCGAAATCTTGCCGTCGACCGTGCGGCAGCGATAGTCACCTTAACGTCCTCTAGCGGTGGTGAGTCTGCCCTGCTGCCTTGACGTGCTCGTCCCCCTTTCGTAAAGCCGGCGAATGGATAGACTGGGGAGTTTGGCGACGTATTTTTAGGGGAGGTTCGCCTCCTTTGTAGGCTGGCGGCGGCTCGATAGAATGTGTGGTTTCCCGTAAAACGTTGATTCGCAGCAAGTAACTCGGGATTTATAGGCAAGGAGAGATGTGGTGCAGATAAATATCTCAGCTCGGCACGGCCATTTGAGTACGCAAACGCAGGCCATGATCAGCGAGAAGGTTGAGAAAGTGCAACGGTTTCACGATCGGATAACCTCCATCGTGGTCACCTGCGACTTGGAGCATAAAGAGAAGCCGGATTTGGAAATTCGCGTAACGGCGGAACACTCCAGCGAATTCGTCGCCACCGCCAGTGCCGAGAATCTCCTCGCCGCCTTGGATGGGGCGATGCATAAAATCGAACAGCAATTGCGTAAACACAAAGAAAAACTTACCGACCATCGCGCGCCTGGTGTCAAACACCTGCCTGTCGATGTCGAAACTGAAACCGAAATCGAATAGTCGTCTTGGTTGTAGACGCGCATCACTTGAAAAAGGATTCCGTCGCCAGCCAGATTGCATTGGTACAAGGAAAAGCGCCGTGAAATTCTCTGATTTTGTCTGTATACAGGCGATCAAGGCCGAACTGGCCGCGGATGAAAAGGAATCAGTTATTTCGGAACTGGTCGGCCAATTGGTCGCAGCTGGCCAGATCAAGGAAGCTGAGCAGGAAAGCATTGTCAAAGCGATCATGAAGCGTGAGGAGTTGGGGAGCACCGGAATCGGTCGCGGCGTCGCCGTGCCCCACACGAAGCATCCCAGCGTTGATAAGCTGATCGGCACTGTCGGCGTGAGCCCGTCGGGCGTCGATTTTCAAAGTCTCGATGGCGAGAAGGTGCAGCTTTTTTTCCTGCTCATTTCACCACCTGATCGCCCGGGCGATCACCTGCGAGCCCTCGAAAACATCTCTCGCCAGTTGCGCGACGACACGTTCTGCCGCTTTCTCAAACAAGCGAAATCGGCGGCCGATGTTCAGCAATTGCTAGACGAGTCGGATAATAATCAGTTCGGAAGCTAATAGGATTGTGTACTGATTCCGCGCGTCACCAAGCGCGGAAAGGTGGGCCGGGCCGCTCGTCGGTCGCCGGCTGATCGAGCCGCGCCATTCCTCTCTCGCGGCGGTGTCCGGGTCGCCGATCGACCGAAAATTCGGATCGCGTCCCTGCCAGCACCTGTCGCTGGTGGAGAGGCTCCTATTATTTGAGTGCGAAATCGAACATGGCCGAATCAACCGCTGAATGTCGAGTGAATGTGCTCATGCCGCAAGGCTTGCACCTGCGCCCGGCCGACATGCTGGTGAAGACGGCTAGTCGCTTTCAGGCAAAAATCGAAATCGCTCGGCCGGATGACAACGAGCGATTTGACGCGCGTAGCATTCTGTCGATCATGACGATCGCGGCGGTTCAAGGAACTGATCTGGTGGTCTACGCTTGTGGCGAGGATTGCCAACAGGCGGTAGAGGAGATTAAGAAACTATTCGACGATGGCTTCGGAGAACTCGAGGGGGAGCCGGCGTAGAAATCCCCAATTTTCATCACCGCTATGCTCCCCGAGTTCTAGTTAGGTGTTCGAAATTCGGCATTTTTGGACCGACTCATGCAGACTCTCCCCGGCATCTCGGTTTCGCCTGGCGTAGCCATCGGTGAAGCCTTGATCCTCGACAACGAAGGCTTTCGCATTCCGCGACGGTTTGTCGTACGCGACGCTGTCGAAGGGGAACTTGCGCGCCTGGGCAAAGCCATGGATGCCGTCGGCGCGGATATGGAGCGCAATCGCGACGCCATCACCCAGCAACTCGGCGAACAGTACGGCGCTATCTTTTCCGCGCATCTCCAGATGCTCCGCGATCCACAGTTGCTCCGCGAAGTCGAAGAAATGATTCGCGAGCAGCAGTTTTCGCCGGAATACGCCGTCAGTCGCACGCTGCGTCGCTACGCGAAAATATTTCAGCAACTCGAAACCAGCTCATTGGCAGAACGCGCGCAAGATTTTTACGATATCGAAAAGACATTGCTCCGCAATCTGACTGGTCGGAAGCGCGAGGAACTCGCCTATTTGAACGCGCCGGTGATCGTGCTGGCGCATAACCTGACGCCTAGTGAAACGGCCACGCTCGATCGCAAATTCGTGCTGGGCTTTGTCACCGAGACCGGCGGCGCCGGCGGACACACCGCCATCGTTGCCAAGGGACTCGAGATTCCGGCCGTGGTTGGCACGGGGATGTTTCTCAATGACATCGCCGGTGGCGATATGGTGATCGTCGATGGCGATCATGGCCAGGTCATCATTCAACCGGATGAAGAGACGCTCGCCCGTTACCAACGTGATGCCGAACAGCAACGTACGTTGGCAGTGAGTTTGGCAGGCTTGCGCGATTTGCCTGCGGAGACGACCGATGGCGTGCGCATTTGTTTGTCGGCGAATATTGAGTTTCCCATCGAAGTGCATACGGCGCTGGAACGCGGGGCCGATGGGATTGGACTCTATCGCACCGAGTTCCTTTATCTCGGCGTCGAAATGGAACCCGACGAAGAGACTCACTACCAGGCCTATTCGCTCGTTGCCCAGGCGATGGGGGATCGCACGGTGGTGATTCGAACGCTCGACCTGGGTGCGGACAAAATGGGCATGGCCCCCCTTGGTGAGGAGGAGCATAATCCCTTTTTGGGGCTTCGCAGTATTCGACTTAGTCTGCGCAACCTGCCTCTGTTTCGTATTCAACTGCGCGCTTTGTTGCGCGCGAGCGTGAATACCAACGTTAAGGTCATGTTCCCGCTGGTGACGACGCTTTTCGAGCTGCGACAGGCCAAAATGCTGCTCGCGGACGTGATGGAAGACTTGGAAGAGGAAGGAGTTGCGTTCAATCGCCAGATTCCGATCGGGATCATGGTGGAAACGCCTGCGGCGGTCGTAATGCTGGATCGTTTTCTCCGAGAAGTCGATTTTATTAGCATTGGTACCAACGATCTGATCCAATATGCTTTAGCTGTTGATCGGAGCAACAAAGAGGTCGCCGAGCTTTATCAGGCCAGCGATCCGGCGGTGCTACGGCTGATCAACCTCACGGTGCAGGCGTCCCTGAAAGCGTCGGTGCCGGCGGGATTGTGTGGTCAAATGAGCGGCAGCGCTCACTATACCATGTTGCTATTAGGTTTAGGATTGCGTAGCCTCAGCGTGCCTCCCAGCGCAATTGCGGAGGTCAAACGGGTGGTGCGAGCGGTTTCCATACCGCAATGCGAGGCCGTTTCGCGGCGCGCATTAGGAATGGATAGCGCTCGCGAGGTGGACAAGTTCTTGCAGGAGGAAGTGCGGAAGGTCGCTCCGGATTTGATCAATACGTAGTACGATACACACTAACCCGAAGCGTGAGCGAGGAGTATTAACCCGAAGCGTCAGCGAGGAATCTCAGAGTCTTGTGATCGAGCCAATCCCTCTGCGTCGGCAGTCCCGACGCGCAGGAATGGGCTCCAGAATTTGTTTGGAGCGCAACGTGTAACGGCGCGTGCGATAACACTATCGCAGCGCGTCCGAGATTTATGTTCGAGAATTGTGTACTCATTTCGTTTGGCAGTCATGTCGATTCGCCGCTAATCGCGCGGCGTCTATCGCTGCGCTCGCGCTACGCTTGCCTGAGAAAACCGCTGTCGAATTTCGCGTCAAGGCACATCCGCCCGGAGCTTCACTCCGCGAAATTTAGCGACGCGTTTATGGCCATCCAGCCTGCCTCTTGCACCTCGCGCCGAGCACACCACAGCACGCCCATCGCTCGCTTTTCGTGTCGAGATCAACGGAACCCCTGGAACGCTGGGCGAACTCTCGCTCTTGCTGCGCAAGGACTCATCGCGCGCGGCATGCACGTTTCCTCTGGAAGCCGAAGGACCGAAGGGTTGGAGGATCGACCCCTGCCGCCGCAACCGTCACCCTCTTGCTTAAGCAGGTTCTATGAAGAAGGAAATGTTGATCAACGTGTCGCAACCGGAGGAATGCCGGATCGCGATTGTTGAAGAAGGCGTACTCGAAGAGCTCTACATCGAGCGTGCCAGCGCGGATAACTACGTCGGCAACATCTATAAAGGGCGCATCGTCAATCTGGAGCCGAGCATCCAAGCGGCGTTCGTCGATTTTGGCGTTGGTCGTAACGGCTTTTTGCATATCAGCGATGTCGAACCTCAGTACTTTCGCCAAGGGGGCTACGATCCCGAAGAGCCAGGCACGTTCGGTGGTGGCCGCATGGCCGATATCGATGTCGGCGACGACGATGATGAAGAACCAGCGGAAGTCGGCGCGGTCAGCGAAAGCGTCGGTCGCGACACTGGTCGTGGTCCGCGCCAGCAACAACGGGGGCGTCGTCCGCGTCCCGGTGCGCGCCCCCGAGTAAAGCCGCCGATTCAAGAAATCTTTCAGCGAGGCGATGAAGTCTTGGTGCAAGTCATCAAGGAAGGCATCGGTAGCAAAGGCCCGACCCTTTCCACCTATATCAGCATCCCCGGACGCTATCTGGTGTTGATGCCCGCGCTCGGCCGCGTCGGTGTCTCGCGCAAGATCGAGGACGATCAAGTGCGTCGCGAGTTGCGCGATATCATGCTGGAGCTTAACCCACCCAAAGGCCTCGGCTTCATCGTCCGCACTGCGGGGCAGGATCGCACGCGAAAAGAACTCTCGCGCGATATGGCCTATCTGTTGCGTTTGTGGAAGGTGATTGTGCGGCGGCTGAAGAAGGTTCCTGCGCCGTGCGACATCTATGAAGAAAGCGACATGATTATCCGCACGATCCGCGATATCTTCACGGCGGACATCAATTCCATCTATATCGACGAACCAGCCGCCTTTGAACGCGCCAAGGAATTCTTGCAATTAGTGATGCCGCGGCACGTCCATAACCTGCATCACTACGAAGGGCGAGAGCCGCTGTTTCATAAGTATCATCTCGAAAGTGAAATCGCCAACATTCACAATCGCAAGGTGCATTTGAAGAACGGCGGTTCGATCGTGATCGACCAGACCGAAGCCTTGGTCGCCATCGACGTCAACAGCGGCAACTTCCGCAAAGACGACAACGCCGAGGAAACGGCCTATCAGCTCAATCTGCTCGCGGCTCGGGAGATTGCCCGTCAATTGCGTTTGCGCGACCTGGGTGGCGTGATCGTGAACGACTTCATCGACATGCGCAAAGAGCGGCATCGTCGCAATGTGGAGCGCGCGCTGCGCGACGCCATGAAGCGCGATCGAGCGCGCACGAAGATCCTGCGCACCAGCCCGTTCGGCTTGATCGAGATGACGCGCCAGCGCATTCGCCCCAGCATCAAGCGCAGCGTCTACAGCGATTGCCCTTGCTGCGTGGGTCGCGGTGTGGTGAAGACCGCCGAAAGCATGGCCATCGAAGTGGTCCGCTTGATGCATCTCGCCGCTCATCAACCGCGTATCGCGCGGCTGAGCGTCAAGGTCAATGACGACGTGGCGACTTACTTGAACAACAAGAAGCGTAAGGAAATCACACGTTTGGAAGATGAAACCAACGTCAGCGTGCTCATCCTCGGCAGTCCCGAACACTTCCCAGAGTTTCTGGAAATGGAAATCTGGGACGTCGATGGCAAGATTATGGCGTTGCCGAGCTAGCAGCCCCGGAGCGATCGCATGGTGCGCGGTTGTTTACTAGCGCTGGTGGCGTACGCCTGTGTGGCGGCTGGTTACTATTGGTGGCTCAATCAGGTTTTTGAGCCGCCTGCCAATTGGATTGGAGCGTTGGTGGCCGGTTTCGCCACCTTTTGCTGCTGGGGTGCGCTCCTCAATGCGTGGCGATTCGCGAAGGATCGCCGCCTCGTGCGCGCTGCGCAGGATGATTTGCCGCCGCTGGATGGCCAGATCGTGGCGGCGGTGGGCACGATTCATCCCTTCGACAAGCCGGTCGTCGCTCCCTTCTCTGGCACCAAGTGCGTGCTATGCGAGTACGAGATCAAAACCATCACTTCGCGCGGTGACAGCGAAAATAGTCAGGCAGAATATTCGGGTTTTCTGATGAACCCCTGTTACGTACAGACCAAGTTCGGCAAGACCGCCGTGCTGGGCTTTCCCACGCTGGATGACATTGCGGAGCACGCCTGGAGCAACGAATCATCTGCGCGACGAGCACTGGGCTATCTTCGAAATACGACCTTTCAAGATGTCTCGGGACTGAAACTGTTGCAAGCCTTTGGCGAACTGCAAGATGTCTGGTGCGACGAAGACGGACGGGTCCAGAAGGATCTTCGCTTGCGATCGCTTAAAAAGCCGTCGCTCTTTTCACCGGCGCTGGAAGCCAGGCTGGACGGACTACCGCCTCCCGAGTCGTCGGAAGAAAGTGATCTAGCCGATGATGAAGACGCAGACGACGCAGATGAAATTGATGACGAGGAGGATGAAGAGGACGACTACGACCAGCGCGATCGCGTTCTCGACTCGCTCCCCACACTCTCGGAGAAGTACGTCAAAGTTGGCGACGTGGTTTGTGTCGTGGGACGTTACGACGCCGAAAAGCGAGGATTGTTACCGACCGCAAACGGGCGCGGGCGATTGACTCGTTTGATTCCCGGTACGGCGGCGTCGATCGAACAAAAACTGAAGTCCTCGGCCCGTTCGCATTTCTGGGGCGCGATCATCGTCTTGTTGTTGACGCATGGCATTATCTACGGCCTGATGCAGCTGGCGTTGCACAATCCTCAGGAGCATGAGAAGCGCACTCGTCAAGCGTTTGACGCGGTGCGAGAGAATGATCTTGCCAAGCTGCAGACGCTCTTGAGCCGCAAGTTTAAGATTCAGTCACGTGACAGCGGCCAGCGCACATTGCTGATGGAGGCGCGCGATCCGGAGATGACGCAGTTCCTGATCGAGCAAGGCATTGATGTGGACGCTATGAATGAAGACGGCGGCACGGCCCTCATGGAGCACGCCCGTTTGGGTCGCGAGGAGATTGTGCGACAGTTGATTGCCGCTAAGGCCGATCTCAACATTCGCCATCGTAAGTACAACAGCACCGCACTGATGCAGGCGGACAGTTCGAGCCAATACGCGGTCGCCGAGATACTACGCAAGGCAGGTGCGGAAGATGATGTCGTTACGGCGACCAACGGCTCGCCGCTACCCGCCGATGGGGGCGAACCGCTGGCCGCTGTCGCCGCCTATGTCAAGGCGATACACGACAACGATGTGGCCGCCATGGCCGGTTTTATTGCCAGCGAGAATCACGCGACGTACACGCGGGAAGAGCTAGTGGAATACGCGTCCGTTCGCCCTCTGCCGATCGATTCTTTCCGCGGTTTTGTGAAGGAAGATCGCGCGACGATTTCTATAATGGGACGTTGTCCCGCGGGTTTTCCGGTGACTTGGACGTATCAAGTGGTGCGCGACCCGGCGGGCTGGAAAGTCTTGCGCGAGCGCTGGGTTACGGATGGCCTCCTTCCCCCAGAACGAGACACCGAGTGACCGCCGCTCGTTTTGTCCCTAGTGGACGCTTAGCACGGCGTGGATGAAAATCTACGCTTCAAGCTCAATCCCTCACGATCGTTGATTGCAGGAGAATTACATGCGCTGGCAAGGTGGCAAACAGAGTGACAATCTGGAGGATCGCCGGCGCAGGGGGCCAGCAGGCGGCGTCGCGGTTGGTGGTGGCGTCGTCGTGGTAATCGCGCTGGTCATGCTTTGCATGGGTGCCGATCCCCAGCAGATCCTCAACCTGTTGCAGAACGCGCCGGTCCAACAGCAAGGCGGACCGGCGGATCCTGGTGTTGATCGTCCGGAAACGCCGGAGGAAGCCCGCACGCGCGAGTTCGCCGCCACGATTCTCGGTTACACCGAAGATGTGTGGGGCGACGTGTTTCAGCGTTCCGGCGAGCGTTATCAACCGCCCAAGATGGTGCTCTTCTCCGATCGCGTAGTGACTGGTTGCGGTACCGCGCCGGCCGCCGTTGGGCCGTTCTATTGTCCGGCCGATCGCACGGTCTATCTCGATCCAACTTTCTTCAACGAACTCGAACAGAAACTGGGCGGTTCCAAGGCGGAGTTTTCGCAAGCCTACGTCATCGCACATGAGATTGGCCATCATGTGCAGAACCTGCTCGGGTATAGCGACCTGGTCGATAAGAAGCGGAGCCAATTGCCGAAGTCGGAATTCAATCGCTGGTCGGTGCGATTGGAGTTGCAGGCTGACTATCTGGCCGGTGTTTGGGCGCATTACGGCCAAGAGAAGTTTCGCTTTATCGAACAAGGAGATATCGAATCGGCGATTCAATCCGCGAATGCCATCGGCGACGATCGCTTGCAGCGCGGGGCCGGCGGGTTTGTCTCTCCCGAGAGTTTTACGCATGGCACTTCCGAGCAACGCGTGAAATGGTTCACTTTGGGCCTCAAGACCGGCGACTTGGGGAAGCTTAAAGATATTTTCGAGATGCCGTATAACGAGTTGTAGCCAGCGTTACTTTTGTTTCCGCACCCACGTCAGAAACTTCGTGATGGGTGGATGCTCGCGCAACAATTCTAGCGTGTGAAAGTGCTTACCAAGTTCGATTCCGTCGGGTACGAGATCGTGTACCGCGCCGTGGCAATCGCGGCAAAGTTCGACGGTCGTCAGCAGTTGGCTTTTGCTATAGCGCCGCTTGAACCACGTACGACGATGACAAGCGCGCGGGATGAGATGATGCCGCGTCGTGCCGCGTTTCATCTCGCGTCCACAGAGCTCACAGGTGTTGGGAAGCATGCGAGCGGAGCCTCGAACCCGACGTTTACTTGAGCGTCGCCAATATGGCCGCTTTGCCGACCACCGGCGCGTGACAGGCATGTTGCTGACAGATATACAGGGACACCTCGCCTCCGCTAGCGGTTCGCCCCGTGAACAAGGATTCGAGCGCTGTCGGCACGCTGGCATTGCCGATCCGCGCGGCCACTACGGCGTTGGGCAGATAGGTCGCATGCAGCGCCTTAACGACGTCGGCGAAGTCTTGATCGGCGCGCTCAGCGACCAACACCATCTCCGACAGCGGGCCGATCAACATATCGGCGGCGATGAGCGATTGTCCGGCGGCGGTCGGTGCCTTTTCCATTAAGCCGGTTGCGAGTTCGAGCGTGCCGCGGGCAGCTTCGAGCAGATCGTGGCGCCCGCAGAGCGTGCCTAGTCGCAGCAAGGCGGTGGCGGTCATGCCGCTGGCACTCGGGACGCTACTATCTTGCACGTCCTTATTGCGGGCGATGAGTACTTCGTGGTCGTCGGCGGTGTAGAAGAATCCGCCTAAATGCGGATCGTGAAAGCGTTGCATGACGATTTCGGCCAATTGGACTGCGGTGTCGATCCAACGTGACGAAAAGTCGGCTTCGTACAGCGAAACGAGCGCGTTAATGAAATAAGCGTAGTCGTCCAAATAGGCGGCGAACTTCGCTTCACCGGAGCGGTAGGAATGCAGCAAGCGTCCGTCGGCGTCGCGCATCGTCGTGAGAATGAAATCAGCCGCGCGTTGCGCCGCCGCCAAATAGCGCGGTTCGTCGAGGACGCCAGCGGCCCGCGCCAGCGCATCGATCATCAGCGCGTTCCAACTCACCAGGATCTTGTCATCCTTGCCGGGTCGAATGCGTTGATCGCGGACTTCCAGCAGTTTTGCGCGATCTTCCGCCAATTCGCGTTCCAGTTCGGCAAGATCCCAGTGGTGCAGCGTCGCGCATTGTTCGAGGGACTTCGGCAAGTTCAAGATGTTGCTTTCTTCAAAGTTGCCATGCGAGGAAACGTCATACACCTGACAGAAACGCGTGCCGCGCAGAGTGCCAATGGCTTCATAGATTTCGGCAGGGGTCCACACATAGAACTTCCCTTCCTCCCCTTCGCTATCGGCGTCTTCGGTGCTGTGAAAGCCGCCTGTGGCGTCGGTCATGTATTGCAGAATGTAGTCGCATGTCTCGCGCGCCACGCGCGCGTAATGTGCATCGCCGGTCACGAGATAGCCCGAGAGGTAGGCATTGGTGAGCAGCGCGTTGTCGTAGAGCATTTTTTCGAAGTGCGGCACGAGCCAACGCTCGTCAACGCTATAGCGCGCGAATCCACCTGCCAAATGATCGTAGATGCCGCCGCGCGACATTTTATCGAGCGTCAGCTTCACCATTTGCAACACCCCCTCGCGCGGATCGCGGCGATAGTAGCGCAATAGCACTTCCAGATCCATCGGATGCGGAAACTTCGGCGCGCGGCCAAACCCACCATGGCTGAAGTCGAAGGCTTGCTCCAATCGCACCGCCGCGCTGCGCAGCAGTCCTTCGTTGATCGCCTCGCTGTCGCCAGGGAGAAGTTCTGCATCGCGAATGTGCTGCGTGATATCTTCCGCTTGGGCGAGCGCCTGCTCGCGACGATTCTCCCACGCATCGTGGACTGCGTTGACCACGCGCAAAAAACCCGGCATGCCTTGGCGATCGTCGGGAGGCCAATAGGTGCCGCCGTAAAAAGGCTTAAGCTCGGGCGTGAGAAATACCGACATTGGCCAGCCACCGCGGCCGGTCATCATCTGCACGCAGGCCATGTAGATCTGGTCGAGATCGGGACGCTCCTCGCGATCGACCTTGATGCAGACGAAATGCTCGTTGAGCGCCGCAGCGATGGTTTCGTCCTCGAAGCTCTCATGCTCCATCACATGGCACCAGTGACAGGCGGAATAGCCGATCGAGAGAAAAATCGGCTTTTGTTCCCGCTTCGATCGCTCGAGGGCCTCTTCGGCCCAGGGGTGCCAATCGACCGGATTGTTCGCGTGCTGCAACAGGTAGGGGCTGGTTTCCCGAGCGAGGCGGTTGGGCATGGTACAAGGCGGGGTAAGAGTCAAAGCGGATCGCGTCGTGCCACTGCATTAGAAGGGTGTGTGCGGATTTGGGCAAGTCAAATAGAACTCGCGTGCCGACGGAGGACTGGCTGAATGCCGTGGAGGGCGGAAATATCAAGTCTCGCTCGTCATTCTATGAAAACCCCGAGCCGGACTGCTGTTGCTAGCTCGATTCTCGACCAGCTCGGCTGGAGGACAGTTACTGATCTTGGCCCGATTTGCCATCGCGGCTATCATTCCCAGCGAGGGATTCTCTTGCTAGCATCGCATTGCCTCAAGGGCTTTGTACCTCTTTCCCCGCATTTCGACGAGCAACGCATCATGAGTAGCGAGTTCCGCATCGAAAAAGACTCGATGGGCGAAGTCCATGTTCCTGCCCAAGCGTACTATAGCGCGCAGACGCAACGTGCTGTCGAGAACTTCCCCGTCTCCGGCTGG
>JBGSHH010000478.1:0-5355 GCA_041752355.1 Pirellulaceae bacterium
CACCTTGTTTGGTTTGGTGCTAGCCGTGGGCATTGTCGTCGACGACGCCATCGTGTTCGTGGAATCGGTTGAACATCATATCGAGCACGGTCTGGCACCGCGCGCCGCTGCCATCAAGGCGATGGACCAGGTCGCGGGGCCGGTTATCGCGGTTGGCCTCGTGTTGACCGCGGTCTTTGTGCCCTGCGCATTCATTAGCGGCGTAGTCGGGCAGTTCTTCAGACAATTCGCCGTCACGATCGCGATTAGCACGATCATTTCGGCCTTTAACTCGCTCACACTCAGTCCCGCTTTGGCGGTGCTGTTGCTCAGGCCTCGCACCCAAGGAGGTGCCGAGGCATTGCCCCGCCCAGGACTGGCATTCGTCGGCGCTTGGGCCGGCTATGCGTTCCTGGGGCCTTGGCTCGCGAATGTGGCACAGACGGTGCCGCAGCTACGCGCCGTGCCCACTTGGGTTTGGCCTTGGCTCGCGGCGCTGGTTTGCGTGGTGGTGGCCTGGCTACTTGCTCGCTATGTGAACGTGCTGCTGGGGTGGCTGTTTCGTGGATTCAATTGGGCCTTCAATTGGACGACCGAAGGCTACGTTCGGCTCGTGGGTGTGATGTTGCAAGGGAGCGCGATCGTCCTGCTGCTGTACTGCGGCTCGATCTATGCCACTTATCATGTCTTTAACGCGACACCGACAGGCTTCATTCCGCCGCAAGACAAGGGCTACCTGGTCTTGAATATGCGATTGCCCGATTCAGCATCGATCGAGCGGACGCAAAAGGTCTTGGCAAAGGTGGAACGTCTGGCCAGCGAAGTGGAAGGGGTCAGCCATACGGTGGCAATCGCAGGGCAATCGCTCTTGCTCAATGCGAATGCTCCGAACTTTGGTTCGATGTATGTCATGCTGGACGACTTCCACCACCGCACACCCACGAAGCGCACCGCCGATGTGATCGCCAGCGAACTACGCGAGTTATTCGCGAAGGAGATTCGCGAGGCCGACTTAAACATTCTGGGCGCGCCGCCGATTGAAGGTCTCGGAACCGCTGGCGGTTTCAAGATCGTCATTCAAGACCGTGGAGGTCTCGGACTGGACGAATTAGAAACGGTTAGTCGCAACGTCGTCGCGGCCGGCGGGGAGAACGCGCAATTGAGCGATTTGTTTGCCAGCTTTCGCGCCAACACGACATGGATGGAACTGGCCATCGATCGCGATGCCGCGCAACAAAAGGGGTTGAAGATGACCGATATCTTCAATGCGTTGCAAGTTTACTTCGGTTCGCTGTATGTCAACGACTTCAATCTATACGGACGAACCTGGCAAGTGAATATTCAAGCCGATGCGCGCTTTCGCATGCGCAGCGAAGACCTGCGTAATATGTATGTCACGTCGTCTAGCGGTGAGTCCGTTCCGCTGGCGGCCTTCACGCGGCTCAAGCCTGTGACGGGGCCGTTGATGTTGATCCGCCACAACCTATATCAGGCCGCGTACGTCAATGCTGATGCCGCTCCTGGCGCTAGTTCAGGACAGGCTATCGAAGCCTTGAAAGTGGTTGCCGATGAGAATCTCTCTTCCTCGATGCGCGCGGAATACACGGAACTCGCTTTCCTGCAGCAAATGGCGGGCAACACGGCGATGTATGCGTTCTTATTGGCGGTGGTGTTGGTGTTTCTCGTGCTCGCCGCACAATACGAAAGTTGGACCCTGCCGCTAGCCGTGATTCTGGTGGTGCCAATGTGTCTGCTCTGTTCGATTGTGGGCGTACTCTTCGCCAAAATGGATATTAATATCTTCACGCAGATTGGCTTTGTGGTCTTGGTGGGACTGGCCTGCAAGAATGCGATCTTGATCGTGGAATTCGCCCGCGCTCGTCACGAGGAAGGTGCCAGCGTCTACGATGCGACGCTGGAAGCTTGTCGCTTGCGATTGCGTCCGATCATCATGACCAGCTTCGCGTTCATCTTCGGCGTGATTCCCTTGGTGCTTGGTGAAGGGGCCGGCGCGGAGATGCGTCGCACGCTTGGCACGGCCGTCTTCGCTGGCATGTTGGGGGTGACCTTGTTTGGCATTTTTCTCACGCCGGTGTTCTTCTACGTCATCCAAAGGATCGCGGAGAATTCCTATCTCTTGCGCCGCACAAATCCATAGGTCGCTGAGAACTCAGCGTTCAAGGTGAGCGTGGCATTGGCCTGAAGCCTGACGCGGTCGAGTCGAACACGCTCGCAGCCACCTCATCTGACGCAAAACGTTTTGTCTGCTCGCTAAAACCGCAGGTGGAATTCGAGCAGTCTCTAAGTATTGTCACGTTGCTGCGGAAGGATGTCGTCGTTATTTCGCGCCCGGCGGCGACGCTCGATGAGAATTCCAACACCGGTTGCAGTGGCCACGATCAAACTGCCAAGATAGGAATTGAATGTCGAGGCGGCGTCGTCGTTGGCAACGGCGTCGGCGACCAACTCGGAATTCCATTCCTGTGGCAAACCTTGCAGAATGTCGTTTGCATCGGTCACACCACCCAGGACTGGCAGCGTCCGCCGCAGTTGCGGCGAATCCGAACTAACGAGTAGCCGCACATCACTCGACGCATTGGCGACATCGGCCAAACCACCTTCCTCATACGACTCGGAAACTTGACGCCCGGTCGCATAGGTCTCAAACGAGATATCGCGCCACGCAAGATTTCCCGACGCATCGGCCGACCGCAACGACTTTTCGCCCGACGATTCCCACCACTCGGTACCGATTTGACTCGTGGCTTCTTTTTGTTCGACGACTGTACCGTCTTGCAGCAACGACTCCTCCGCAACGTCGGCACCGGCATTTTCCACGTCAGTATCGATTTTGTCAAAGTGCAATTCACCTGCCGCATCGGGCACGACGGTGAGTGCATTCCAAACTCGCTCAACGGCCGCCGAACTAGCTTGCTGATCTTGTCGATCATCATTCGCGGACGAGGAACTTGTCGCGTTCTCCTGCTCATACAGGAGTTCACCTTCCAAATCGAGCGATTGCGAGATCAACCACGAAGTGCGATCGACGGGCTTCGCTCCGCCGTTACTCATGGCTGGCGGCGTGATCAAGGGATCGCTGACGCTATCGGAACCCGAGGTGGGATAGTCCGTTCGATCACCGCCGTTGTCTAGCTCACCCGATGGGCCTGCATCGCCCCGACTAATCGTGTTGGTGCCATCACCAAACATCAAATCGCGCCAACTGATTGCGATTGTGTCGATATCGACACGATCGCTAAATGCAAAATCTCGCAATGAAGGGAGTAGACGCACAGCGGTGACTTCCGACAACTCGGGCCGAAACATGACTGTGGCTTCGGGCCGCATCGCTACCATAGCGTCGAGTCGGACCGCCGCCGTCGCCCTTGCTCGCAGAGCTCCGCCGCTCCATAGTCGCGCATCCACCAACTCCATCACCGGCGAGAGTTGTATCGCATTCATCGGCTGAACCAATCCCAACGACAGACCTTCCGCTGCGAAAACCGTACGCGACTCGAGTCGCTCCAGTTGCAAGCCTGGGAGCGAGCGCTGTAATTTCGTTCTCTCGGATCGATGCTTACCACGACTCATAGCGATTCCCCTCGTTCATCATTCGATACTCGATCCCACGAAAAACCCTCAGGCAATCGCAACCCCAAGGCGACCGCCTCTTGCAATACTTCCTGTGCCAGTTGTCGACATCGGGCCGGATCGCTCGATTGTTCCGCCGAGAGCGCCAACTCCTTGGCGACTCCAAACAATCTTTCTGGATCGTCTCGCCAGAGCTGCTGGCGTTCCAAGACAACGTCCAGCGCTTCATCGGGTCGTTGCAAAGCGCGGAGCACGCGAGCTTGATTATACCAATGTTTGCTCAACAATTGACGATACAAAGGCACGACGGGGGCCGCAATCCAGGCGGTGCGTTGGGCCGCAGCCGCTTGCCGAAAGCTCGTTTCCGCTTCCTGAGTCTTCTTGAGCTGTTCTTGGGCGATCCCCAGGTTGTTGTAATAACTCCCCAGACTGCTTTGCAGGTCCAGATCGCCGGGATAAGCATCCACCAGCGGAATCTGTCTCGCAATAGCGTCGCGAAAAGAGCCTTCAGCCTGGTCCCATTGCAATTGGGCCGCTAGTAGAAGCCCCAGATTGTTTTCGCTGACCGCCAGCTCGCGTTGAAACGTCACTCGATTGGGAAATGCCTCCGACAGATCGCGTTGTTCGCGCAGCGCTTCAGCCATTGCTAGGGCGGCGGCGGCATAATTTCGCTGCTTTCGCTCGGCGATTGAAAGACTGGCGTTGGTGGACGCCAATTCCGAACGCCAAGTCGCGTTCTTTACATCCGAGCGAACAACCTCTTCTAATTTCGCCACCGACGATCGATAGAGTTCGCTAGCGCGGGCCGGATCTTTTGCCAAGAGATGCGTTGCCAATGCGGCTTGGGCTATCGCCCAGTCGCGCTGCGTGGAAACATCGGTGGGATTCTTCCGCAGCGTCTGGGTGCGCAGTTCCAGCGCGACCTTGAGCAATGGTTCTGCTGCGGACGACCCGAGGCCATCTTCCAAGCATCCCGATTTGAGACACGTCTCCGCCAACAGTTCATTAATCGCGGAATCGTTAGGAAGTTGGCGAGACAATTCATGCAGCGCGCGAACCGCCTTTTGATACTGCTTGCGTGCTTCCAACGGTTGCCCCGCTCTGTGCAAGGAGATGGCATGATGTTGCTGGATCAGCGCTTGCTGGCGCAGCACCTCGACTTCGCGGGATTCGTCGGTTGATAACGAGCCAATGATTTCCAATGCCGACCGATAATCAGCAACGGCTTCCGTTGGACGACCAAGTTGTTCCAGCAGCAGACCTGCCTTGTAATGTAAAGTGGCGGACTCCAGTCCCGGCGCATCGTTGTTTTGCGACTCCGTACCCAAATTGCGATAGTAGGCTAATGTTTGCTCCAGCAATTCCCCGCGTAACGCCGAGGCTTCCGGCACATCCAACAGGCGATCGGCCAATTGATTGCCAAACAGATCGACTGTTTCCATGGCTTGCCGTCGATTGCGTTCGGCACGTTCGTAGTTTTGCTCGGCACGAACTTTCTCCCGTGCGATCATGACCCCCGCCGTGCTAACGCCGAGGATCGTGACGAGCAAGACCGCCAAGGTCAACAGCAATAGGCGTTGGCGGTACTGCAGCCAGGTACTCAGGCGATCCGTCCAATGGCGCGCGCGCGCTTGGGTCGGCTTGCCTGCCAAAACGCAACGCAAATCGTCGGCGAATTGCTGCGCCGTTTCATAGCGTTCATCACGACGCTTGGACATCGCCTTCATGATTACATTATCGAGTGCCGCTGGCACACCGCGACGCACCTGCGCCGGTCGTCGCGGC
>JBGSHH010000479.1:0-2786 GCA_041752355.1 Pirellulaceae bacterium
CATTCCCATTGATGGCAAAGTCATCGAACGCCGCATGGAACAAAGCATTGTCGCGGCGGCGGAAGCCAAGGCCTCGACAACCGTGCCCGACCTGAACCCGGCGAATCGTTAAGGAGATTCCGCGATGATGGATCTGCAAGGTAAGGTTTCGCTCGTGACGGGTGGCACGCTGGGTATCGGCGCGGCGATCGTGCTCGAACTAGCGAAGCGAGGCTCGGACGTGTCGATCGCGGCGCGGCATGTCGATGGTCCGGCGCTGGAAGTGAAGGCTGCTGTCGAGAAACTTGGCCGACGATGTGTGCTCATCGCGGCGGATCTCACCAAACCGGAAGATTGCGACGCCGCCGTGGAACAAACCGTGCAACAACTCGGTCGCCTTGATGTGCTCGTTCACAATGCTGGCGGGCCGTCATTCGGCAAAGTCGAGGATGTTTCCGCTGAGCAATGGCTGCATACCATGGCCTTGCATGTGAATGCCAATTTCTTTCTCACGAAAGCAGCGCTACCGCATTTTCGCAAGTCCGGTGGTGGCGCGATCATCATGATCAGCAGTACGGCCGGCATTCGTGGCGTGCCAGGCGCGATCGCGTATGCCACCGCCAAAGGAGCCATTCCGCAATTCGCGCGCTCGCTGGCGAAGGATCTGGCCGACGACAACATCCGCGTTAATTGCGTCGCTCCCGGCGTCATCACCACGCGGTTTCACGATTCGCTCTCCGCCGAACGTCGCAAATACAACTGCGACAATCGCATCCCACTCCATCGCGAAGGCACACCGGAAGAAGTCGCCGATGTCGTCGCATTTCTCGTGCAGAACGAATACATCACCGGCGAGATGGTGGTGATTGACGGTGGTTTGACGAGCCGAATCACGGGCTAAAGCACTCAATTGCGCTCCGCGTGATGTTCCCGCAAGTCGCTCTAAGGCGCAGACGCACGCATTGTCAGCCACTTACTCGTAGGTCAGCAAGCTAAACACTTCGCGCGGCTCGATTTTCTTGGCACCGCTCAAGAAAGCGAGGTGGATCAGGAAGCAGCAGCCGACGACATTGGCGCCGAGATTCTCCACCAAATTGCAGCAAGCGGCGATAGTGCCGCCGGTGGCGAGCAAGTCGTCGACCATCAACACGTTCTGCCCCGCCGCGACGCCATCGATGTGGATCTGCAACGTATCGGTGCCGTATTCCAATTCGTAGTCGAACGAATGCGTGCTAAATGGCAATTTGCCGGGCTTGCGAATCGGTACAAAGCCGGCGTTGAGTTCCAGCGCCAGCGGGGCGGCGAAGATAAAACCGCGGGCTTCGGCGGCGACGACCGCGTCGATCTTTTGGCCGCGATAGTGATCGGCCATTTGCTTAATGCATTCGCGAAACGCCTCCGGTGACGCCAAGAGGGGCGTGATGTCCTTGAAGACGATCCCCGGCTTGGGAAAGTCGGGAATGTCGCGGATATAGTCTTTGAGATCGATAGCGGCTGGCATGGGTGGTTCTCCAGGCCGCTAGTATAAAGACCGATGCGTCATCCGGCGAGGGGCGACCAATTGCCTTCTCACCGTCGAGTTTCGGGATGACTTGGGTGATAAGAATGTCCGCCCCACCGCGCGAACTAATACGACAGTGCGGCGCTAATCATCAAAGTCGCTGACGCGCGGCGTGCTATCGATCAGCGCCAAAAGTCGTTCGCGCGGATCTTCCAATCCCGATGCTAGCTTGCCGAGGGCTTCGGTTTCGATCTGCCGCACCCGTTCCCGCGTCAGGCCGAGCGACTCGCCGATCTCTTTCAAAGTGTGCGGCTCGGTGTTGCCCAGGCCGAAGCGCATCTTCAGCACCGTTTGCTCGCGCTGGTCCATATGTTGCATCATGGCCATCACATGCTTGAGAGCGTCGTGCTCGACGAGTTCCTCTTCGGGGCTCTTCATCCGCTCGTCCATGATGATCTCGCCCAGCGACCAACCTGCGTCGGCCTGATCGGTCTGCGGCGTGCTGTTATAGATGCGGATCGCCTTTTTGATGATCGGCAATTTCTTCTTCTGCAAACCTAGCACACGGGCGATCTCTTCTGGCGTCGGCGTGCGACCGAGTTCCTCTGTCAGCCGTGCGCTGGCGCGCCGCCACTTGGATAGCAGCTCCACCATATAGGCCGGAATGCGAATCGTCTTGGCACTGTTGATGAGCGCTCGCTTGATCGATTGCTTAATCCAGTAGCTGGCATAGGTGCTGAAGCGCGTGCCGATTGCCGGATCGAAGCCTTCGACCGCGCGAAGCAGGCCCAAGTTGCCTTCCTCGATCAAGTCTTGCAGGCTGAGCCCCTTGCCGGTGTAGCCGCGGGCGATGTTGACGACCAGGCGAAGATTAGCGCGGACCATCCGATCGCGCGCTTTCACGTCGCCATCGGCGATCGCGTCGGCCAGTTCATGCTCGTCGCGCGCCGAAAGAAGGGCCGTTTCGTTGATCTCACGCAGGTAGGTTTCCAGCGGAGTCTGCAACGAACTGGACGCTTTGCGGGCGGGTTTCGTCTTGATACGGGAAGCCGGCATGAATCGCGCGCCTGTGGGTTAGAGTACGCCGATCGGGAAAAGTCTTCCCGAAGTGAACAGACTCAACTATCGTCGCTGCCGGGTGTTAATCTGTAGCGAGTCAGTCAGCAAGCATCGTGCAACAGATGCGCGCGTGCTGCGGCATGTACCGGTCGAAAGACTGCGCTGGATTGCGTGATGCAAAGAACCGAATGCGCCACCCAGGCGGCTGCTACCAACGGCACAATCGATACGTTGGGATTCCATGACA
>JBGSHH010000480.1:0-13535 GCA_041752355.1 Pirellulaceae bacterium
CGTGCAAACGTGGGGCGTTGAGTGGCAAGACTTGCAGACCTAGCCATTGATCGCAAACTTCCCGCGTTCCGTCTTTGTGAATCGCGACTCCGCGCCTTTGACGCTGATCTCGCGGATAATCGACGAGTACAGAGTGGCCCACGGAGTCGCGCCACCGGGGCTCATCCAGTATCCCTCCGTGGCCATCGCGTCGATCATCTGCTTGGCGTTAAGCGGCTCTTTCGCTTCCGCCAAAACCTTCGCGGCGGCGTCGAGCGCGAAGAGCTTGCCATCAGACTTGGGCGTGGCGGGCTTCGTGGCTTTCGGCTCCTTGGCCTTTTTCGCTTTCGCCAGTTTCTCGATCACCTTGCGATCCGCCAAGCACACTTTGCAATGCTCGACGCCGTCGCCATCGGTATCCCATTGGTGCCCGTTGGCGCAGGGATCGGGAAGTGGCGTGGTGTCGGCCTCGGGTTCGGTAGCGACGGGCTTGGCTTTCTTCGCGACGGCTTTCGCGGTCGCTTTTTCCGCCACCTTCTTCGCGACTTTCGCAGTCTTTTTCCCGGCAGGCTTCTTGGTCTTGGTCGTCATGGTCCTGGTCCTCGTTCGAAGTTTCGCTTCTCGCGGAACGCTCCGCGAACGATGGACACAGTTACCTCGGGTGTTGGGAGGGCAGCAAGGGAAGGAAAGAAGAATCTGTTGCCACGTAGATGACTTGGGTCGAAACGGTTGTGTTCAATCTGCTGATGTAGATACCTAGAATCGAATCGATCCAAATGCTTCAAATCCATCGCCGGTGAAGGGAGCGGCACCGGGGACCGAGATGTTGAAGTAGGAGGCACGTAGCTCGATGCGATCGTTGGGTCGCCAGCGTGGTCCGATCTTCGCAAGATAGCCTTCGCCTTGTCCAAAGACTTCAATGGCGTCAAACTTCCCCAGGACATCCAGTGTGTCGGTAATTGGGAAGTCGATGTCGGCGATGAATCGCATCAGCTCGAAGTTGGCGGGACTGAAGTAGACGAACGTTTGATCCGTGAACGATAGATCTTCATATTGCAGCCGGAGGAATATGTCGTAGCACGGATTGTGTTGGTAGGAAAGCTGCGCCATGCCGAATCGTCGAATATTGCTATCGGAGTAGTCGGCATATGTTACCGAACCTTGTGTTGACCACTGATCCGCCAGATTGATGTCGAACCCATAGCCAAAATTGTTCATGCGGATGTTGGCCAGTGGAATGCCAATATCCGTGAGAAAGGCCGGCTCATTCGCGCTGGCAGAGAAATACATATCGACGGTGGCGAGCGGCGTGTACTTGATGGTCATATTCCCAGCTTGTTGTGAATCGCGGTTGGAGTAGTCGTAGTTGAGAAAACGCCCCGTCGCTTGCCATTGGCGATTGAAATTATACTCGAGATCGAGGATGGCTTCACTTCGATCGAGCTTGATAGGCCCCTGTTTGAATCTCCATTCCGTCCCGCGTGGAGTGAGATAGGCCTTGTTGGTCAGCGGTACGCGGAGAGCGGCACTGACGAAACGGCGATCGAAACCGGAGTTGTCAGCAAACTGGTAGGCGTCGACTGTCGCGACATCGGAAAGTGTCTTGTCGATTTCATAGAGGCCGTCATTGGCAGCCTCGTGATTGGGATTGCGCTCAAGGATGCTGCCGTATTCATATTTCGCCAGATCAAGATCGTAATCCCAGCGATATAAATCGCCTAACAAATTATGGGCTTCTTCGTTGGTCGGACGTTCCTCTACCAGCTGTTCCGTTATGGCGATTGGTTCACGTGAATGACCGCGCCATGCCTGCACCTCGGCCACACCAAGTCGCGCTGTAAAGTTGTTGGGCTCTTGAGCAAGCACTTCGCAATACAAATCCATGGCGATGCGGTAACAGCCACCGCGCGCATAAGCGCGACCAAGATTCACTCGAATCCAGAGATCTTGCGGATCGCGCTCGAGTGCAAGATCTAGAAACTCAATGGCTTCACACTGCCGGCCGGAATTGAGTGCCGCCAGGCCTAAGAGTTTCAAAACGCTGAGGTCGTCAGGCTTGATACGATTCGCCTCGGCCAGATGGTTGTAGGCAGCGTTCGCACGATTCAGCTTTTCCAGATACAAATAACCCAGCGATTTGCGGATTTCCACACTCTCCGGCTCGATCACCAAGGCTTCCTCTAACAAGCGTACCGCCGCTGAATAGTCTCGCATATTCGGTTCACTGCCGGCCGCTTGCAGAAGCTCTTGAGCTTGTTCGAACAGGTCAATGGCGTCGGGATCGTGCAAATCATTGACTACTGCGCCAGAACGCTGCGCGTCCGCCAAGGCTTTGATGATCGCAGCGTTGTCAGGCTCGGCCCGAAGCAGATCGCGTAAAGTTTCCAGGCCTGCTTCCCGCTCTCCCAGGCCAACTTGCGACAATGCCTCGCCGATTTTTAGCTCGATATCATCCGGCAGCCCTTGAAGCAACTGTTTATACAGTTTGTTCGCCTGATCGAAGCGGCCTAACTGCAAGGTGGAGAGCGCCAGCATCCTTTTGGCATCAATGTCGTGCGGAGCGCGCTTCATCAGGGCCTCCAACACCGGCAAGGCATTTTGCGGCTGGCGCAACTTGTCCAAATACCAATCGGCTAAGGCTTTTTGTATGACCAGCATGTCGGGAGCCGTCTCAATCGCCACCCTCAGGCTGTTTGAAACTTGGCGATCATCGTCAGGCGTTTGAGTGTCCAGTGCTTGTTCTTGGAGCATCTCGACGTTCAGCATCATTTCCGCCGCTTTCACCGCTCCGGGCAAATCGTAACGCCGGCGTTCTTCGTCGGGCAGATCGGCGAACAGTTTCAACCCTTCGTCATAACGTCCACTTCGTAGCAGCGTTTTGGCGAGCAGGGACTGCACTTGAACGTTTGCTGGTGCCAGTGAATTTGCCGTCGCGGCCGCGCGCAGCGCCTCATCGTCTCGAAACTCAGCCAAAGCTGTTTCAGCGAGCGTGATCTGCAGTGGCACACTGCGGGGACTGCGCAAGGCAGCTCCGCGCGCGGCTTGCAGAGCCGCGCTACCGCCGGTCGGAGCCTGGCCAAAGGTGGCTGGTGCGACCAACAGCATCAGCAACGTGATGCCTATTGATAGGATGCGGGATAAAGGCATTGCGACCATTCAAGAATCATGGTTCGAAGTCATACGAAGCCTGGGCAATCTGGCCGACACCGCATAAATCGGCCAAGCCTACTGTTCGTCATCTTCGGAACATGATGATCGTTGGCATGCATATTACCCCAATACACCACAGGCTTGCCCTAGACTGCCTAACTTCTGCGCGAAGAACGATCATGCATGATCCCCCAGCGATCACATGTCGTTACTCCTGCACAATCCTTACTCGCGCCGTGACTAGTTTTGATGCGTCAAAAGAGGATCACCACCCCGCCGGTGGTATGTCAGCGGAAAGCATTTCCATTATTGTTATTGCGCACATTGTCAACATTTACACATTTTCGCGATGTATTGGAGCGGCAGTCTATGGAGCGCACTCTAACCTTAGAGGGAATTTAGTGTCCAGCTAATACCCACTCTCAGTATTAAATGGTACAGCGCCGACTTGCAGGAAATGAGCGCCAAGCTAATAAACGCCGCCGCACAATCGGCATCTTCGTTCGCAATTAGGCGCAGACATTGCTTAGAGCATTTCTTCGCACTTTGGGCGGGATTGCCTGATTTGGAACTAACGGCAGGAATGCCACAATCTCGAGCCCAAGGAGCCATGCCATGTTTCAACATGGACGAGTTCTGCTGTTTTGTTGCGCCTGTATGTGCGGCACTGGATGCGTCTCGGTCGTAGCACCCGTAGCTGAATTCGAGCAGCCTGGCGATGCCGATGGCAACGGCAAAATCGACATCTGGGATGTTCGCAGCATCCAACGCTCAGCGACGACCTCTCACTTGCATGTGCGCCAACCAAGGATCGCCGATGTTTCACAGAATGGCGTCGTCGATGAAGGCGATGCGGAGGCGGTGGCGAAGCGACTGGAAGGAATTTCAACCCTCTCCATTACGATTACAGGTGATACGATTACAGGTGATACGATCGCAGGTGATGTGGCGGAAGTGCAGGACACGGCAGACGAAGAGGAAAGCGAGCCAAAGACCCACTTTGTCGGTGATACGCTCGTCATCTGTGCCATCGATACCTTTCTGCCAAAAGAAGTGCGACGAGGCACCATTCGCATTCAGTCGGCCGCTGCCAATTATGATTCCGGGGAGCTAACTTTAGCGCGCCACGTTGATGGACGCTCATTCTACTACCGGTGGCGAACGTCAGGACTGAAATCCGCACATGACTATCGCATAACCGCGACGCTCCATAAGCAAACTTCCGCACCGAGTATCGAGAAACCCGATACACTCGGCAATTCCAAAGAGATCACGTTCATCTCAACGAATCTTCCAAGTCCGGTTGATGCCGCGCCACCGCAGCCAACATCTGAAGCGACGATGACATCGTTTCAGCATAGTCGGGAAATGACACTCGCCGCGCGCGATTGCGAAGTGCTACTGTTGGATGCATCGACAGACGTTGCGCTACCATTCTGGGATATAGGTCTGCATTTCACACGCCGCTACCTGTATGATCCGTATGCCGAATCGGCAACCTCGACATTCGGCTATGGATGGTCGCATCAGTATGAACTGCGGCTTCAGGAAGATACTGATGGCTCGATCAGTATTGTCGGCGCTGGCAGGGCACTCGGCTCATTCCGTCGTGTAAGCGAAGGGCGATATGAGCCTCCGGCAGGCTTGCACGCACGACTTACCCGTGATTCGGACGGATCCTTTCGCTTGCTATTAGGCAGCGGAGATCATTGGCACTTCAACAACGACTTGATCTCCGACGCGATCGTCGATTCCAATGGCCACCGTCTAAAAATGAAGCATGACGAGGAGGGAGTATTAACTTCAGTGGAAGATGAAAGTGGCCAGCACTTGAGATTTCAATACGACGATGCCGGTCGACTCGCCGGCGTGCAAGATTCACTCGGACGTTTCATGACGTATCGATATAGCGATAGTGGCGATCTCACCAGTGTCACGGCGGCAGACGGCCGAGAAAAGAGGTACCGCTACGATAAAGAACATCGCCTGACAGAGATTGGTTGGGGTTCTCATTGGAAACAATTGGGCTATGACGAAGATGGTCGCCTGATGAGCATTCGCACCAGCGGAGAAGGCTTCGCCGAGATCGCTTACAATCGTTCGAGTACAGGCGACAATATTCGCACTATCTGCGACGAATCGGGCTGCCGCGAAGCGCAACGCCTGAGCTGCGATGGCCTCGTGCAAGTTCGAGAACTCGCATCGGAAGACAAGATCAGCCTGCATCGCGATGAACAACGGCGCATGGTGGAGATCAAACACGGTAATGAGAGCTGGACCCTCGAACGTGACGAATTCAATCGAACGACATCACTGCCCGGACCGCAATCGCAATGGCAAGTCGCGTATCGCGATGTGGGAGGTGGACCCATTTCCATTCAGGACGGTAATGGCATCGAGACACGGATGCGCTATTTGGACTCGGGACAACCGACGCACTTTCAGTTTCCCGATGGTACGGTAGAAACGCGATACTACACTAAGTCGAAAGATCAGCCACTGATGAAGCGCGTGTTGCGCAACGGGCAGTTCATCACTTATCGCTACGACAAGCGAGGATTGCTGATCGAAAAGCGTTTGCCGGACAGATCACAATGGAAATATACGTATGACGATCTCGGCAATCTGACTTCCGCGCAAAATGCTTGGGGGCGTTTGGAGTTCAAGTACAAGGGCGCTCAACTTGCCGAGGTAATCTATCCGGGCAAACGTCGTTACATCTATACCTATGATGGAGCAGATCGACTCGTTCAGTTGACCAATCCTGATGGTGAAGTGCTGAAGTATGTTTACTCTCCTTCGGGCCGATTGGAGACAATCCAGGATGAACGCGGCCATGAGTTAGCGACCTATCAGGAGAACGCGGCTGGTCATCTCGTCGAGCGTCGCCTTGGAGCGGCTATCACAAAGTATGGCTATGCTGACGGCAACTTGCACTCGCTCGAACATCAATCGGTCGGTGGTACGCCCCTTATCGCGAGAGCATTCCAATGCGAGGGCAGCCAGGTTCGCATTGTCGAGGGCACGGGCGGCTCGAGCTATCAGTACAATTCGGCCAACCAACTTGTGAGTGTCAAATATGGAGATGGTAGTCGTGAAGCATTCGCTTACGACCAGGCCGGCAATCGATTGCAACATACAAACAACGATAAGACAATCGAATACGCGCCCAACGTGTTGAATCAATACACCGCGATCAATAGTGAAATTCGTCAACACGATCTCAATGGCAATCTTAATTCGGAAGTTGGTGCCGCTGGCCGAGTTACTTACGAATACGATGCCGAGTGCCGCTTGGTGCGCGTTCGCATGCCTGGGCCTCGAACGATTCAGTATGTGTACGATCCTCTCGGTCGACTCGCGACTCGGATCGACGGAAATGAATCGCAGCGTTTTCTGTGGGACCGCGATCAGATTGAGCTCGTGCAGAATAATGACGGAGTTACCCAGAAGCGATTCGTCTGGGGACGCGAGCTTGACGAGTTGGTAGCGATCCAGCAAAACGATCAATATGCCTACTCGCTAATGGACCAATTCGGCAATGTCGAAGCGCTCGTCAATGGCGAAGGTAACATTATCGCTCAGTGGCAGTACAAGGCATTCGGCGAATTAACAAGCACACCTGCGTCTCCGCCAGCCACTTTTGCCTTCGCAGGTGCCTATTACGAACCAGCGACGAATCTATGTTTAATAAATCAACGCTGGTATTCGCCTGCGACGGCGACCTTCCTGCAACCGCAATCATCTCTGGGGGGCAATAGATACCTGTTAGCGCGCCGCGATCCATGGCATGTGCCAAGAGACGAGGCGGTAGCGGTCCTGGCGTGCGAGTCCCAATTCGCGACATTGCTCTGCCCGCGAAGCAGTATGCCGACAATACATGTAGCGGCGCGGTGTGGTGGTTTTTCCACGAAGGCTCTGCAAGTGGATCCACTAATGGCCGCGCTTCAGTGGCAGCCGATTGTTGCTCGTTGGCAAAGTGCGCAAGGTATTTCGCCATGACATCAGCTCCTGCATCATTCTCAAATCACGGGACGCGAACTTCGCCTAGGGCGCTGCCGATGCGCCACGATCCGGCCAAGACACCCTGGCGCGCGGAGCGCAAATCATCGGCGATGATCATCAGTGTTTTGGTCGCTTACGCGGCCTGCAGCGTGATCTTCACACCACGTCTGTTCGTGCTCTTTGAAGAGTCGTCATTTTGGCTGGCGCGCGGGGCGATTGCGATCTTTATCCTACTCATTCAGGTTTTTTGGTTGTATGGCTGCTTCTATGTCATTCAAGCCCTGTATTGCCTGCTAAGCTGGTACAAACCATGGCCTGCGCCGCCTTCTGTCGCAGGTCAGCCGCGCGTTGCAATCCTGTACACCACGCTGCATGACTTTCAAGAGCGCGCAGTGCTGTCTTGCATGCGGCAAAGCTATCCCCATTGTCATACATTTATTCTCGATGATAGTCGCGACGAATCTTATAAGATGCTAGTAGACGAATTCGCCCAACGGCATCCTGATGAGGTCACGGTTGTTCGGCGCGGCGATCGCAATGGTTACAAGGCCGGCAATATCAATAATGCCTTGGCGAATCACGTTGTCAACTACGAATACTTCGCTCTGGCGGATGCGGATAGCATCTTTCCGCCCAATTTCATCGCCGATTTGCTGCCGCATTTTGGTGGTGATGATAGCGTCGGCTTCGTGCAAGCAGCGTTTCGTCCCGATCTCGAACCCAAGACAAGTTTTGCTCGTGACTTGGGACTGCAGATTCATTGCATGTGGAGCGTCTATTGCCGGGCGCGCAATCGCTTTGGCTCGGTGATTTTTTTGGGGCACGGAGGCATACTTCGTTACGACGTATGGCAGGCCATCGGTGGATTTCCCACGATCATCTCCGAAGATCTGGCATTCAGTCATCGAGCGGCGCGAATTGGCTATCGTGGGCGATACGTGTTGGATGTTTTCAGCTATGAGGAGTTTCCGGACTCCTATTTGCCATTTCGCAAGCAACAAAATCGTTACGTGCAAGGGATCTGCCAATACTTGCATCGAGAATATGCTGACTACTTTCGAAGCCCACACGTACGTTGGTTCGAGAAACTCGACACGCTACTTACCTGTGGCGGGCTCTTAATGCCTTTTATCTTCCTGACGTTTCTGCTGCTGTACTGCGTCATCATGCCTGTCTTGTTTGGTGTGCAGAATGTCTTGGTTTTGGAGGTAGCCGGTTATCGTCTCAGCATGCCAGTGATGTTGTTGTCGCAGCGATTTTACGATCTGTCCTTCCATATCGACTACTTTGTACTGACCATCATCTGTACGCTTTCGCCCTGTGTGGGCGTGGTACCGCTCATGCTCCGCTATCCACTGGGCGCTCTGCGGATGGTTGTGCTCGCCGCTGGACCTTACATGTCGCTGCTTGTCGCTTCCTCCTTGGCGGTGCTGTCGTACTTGTTCTTTCGAACTGCTGTATTCACCGCCACCGGTGATCGAAGCGCGAAACCGCATGCCTCGCCGACTAGCCCAGAGCCGATCCCGCCAGCAGCACCGCGCCGACTACCGATGAAATCTCCCCTTAGCAAAGATGGCTGGACGGCGCTGCTCGAACTTGCGCTTGGCGCGCTGTTGGTCTGGATGTGCTTTCTGACCCTCAACCTTTCCCTGCTTGGCTTCGCCGTGGCAATCGCGCTGGCACCAATCTTGATGCGCACGAAATGGAACGCGTGGCTACTGCGGCCATGCCTGTATTTACCCTATTTATTCCTGATTGTAGGCCTATTACTTGGTGCGGCAAACTTACTGCCTGGATTGGGCTTGCCGATGTCAGCTTTCATGTTTGCGCCTTGAACAGTGGCGAATCCAGCGAATAACTATCATTTGGACTAATGTATGCAAAGCATAGAAATAACGGAAGTTGAAACGCCATCGCTTCGCAAACTCAAGGCCGCGCTTTGTCCTCATCAGCAAGAACATCTGCTTGCTCATTGGGATCACCTGAGCGACGACGAGCAACAGCAATTGATCATGCAGATTCAAGCCATCGACTTTGAAATGTTGCAGCGTCAAAGAATCGCCGCGGAGAGCATTTCAACGACAGGCCGCACTTCGGGAGCCAAGTCGCCACCTGGGATATTGCTGGAAAACAATAAAAACAGCATTGCACCAAATGTCGCCAAGGCCACGGGTGAAGCAGCTTTGCGATTAGGCCAAGTTGGCATGATACTCGTGGCAGGTGGGCAAGGAACGCGGTTGGGATTCGATCATCCTAAGGGGATGTTACCGATAGGTCCGCTATCAGGACGGACACTGTTTGAGATCATAATCGATCGCTTGCGCGCTATCGGTACAAAGTATGGCGTGCAAGTGCCGCTTTTTGTCATGACGAGTCCGGCCACCACTATGGAAACCAAGCAATTCTTCGCGAGACATGACAACTTTGTACTCACCGGTAGCACTTTAATGTTCTTCGAACAAGGTACCATGCCCGTTGTAGATGCGCAAACGTGGAAAGTCTTATTAACTCAGCCCGGCGAGATTGCAGTTGCGCCAGACGGCCACGGTGGGATGCTCGCCGCATTAGCGAAGCACATTGGCTTTGCAGAACTCAGGCAAATGGGTATTAAGTGGCTATTCTATGGCCAGATTGACAATCCTCTCTTGCCTGTTTGCGATCCAGAGTTCCTTGGTTACCACATTGCGGCGGGGTCGGAACTCACAACTTTGGTTGTCCGAAAGCTGGAATCGACGGAACGCGTGGGGGTAGTAGCGCAAATTGAAGAACACCTGGAAATCGTTGAGTATTGTGATCTAACTCCTGGCGAGGCCTCACAGCGAAAGCCCGATGGAACTTTAGAATTGTGGGCAGGCAATACAGCCGTGCACGCCTTTGACGTTGCTTTCCTTGAGCGGATGCATGGCGATATCAATACATTGCCACTGCATCACGCGATTAAAGTGGTGCCGCACGTGGATGGCCAGGGTAATCTTATAGAGCCGCAAGCTGCAAACGCGATCAAATTTGAGCAGTTTGTCTTCGATTTATTACCTCACGCGACGAATGCCCTGATCGTTGAGGCCGATCGAGACATCGACTTCGCGCCGGTTAAGAATGCCGAAGGAGCAATGAGTGATACGAAAGCATTGGCGCAAGGTGCCATGATGAACTTGCACACATCTTGGCTACTAGCTGCTGGAGCGCAGGTGGCCCCTAATGTAAAAATTGAGATACATCCTAGTTGGGCGCTTGATGCCCACGAAGTTGCACAGAAAGTGCCAGCTGAATTAGTCGTTGACCGTGATACATACTATCTGTGAGGTTTCTACGCCACCTTCCGACGGAAACTCATTGGCGACCCGCCCAGCCGCTTCTCGCACTTGATCCACATTACGCGATCGTGCCTAACCGATTGCCTCAGGAAGGGGCTTTCCGTCGGGGATGAATCGCATGGAAATCGAATTGACGCAATGCCGCGTGTTCTTCGCGGTCAAACGCTCGTCGAGGAACACGTGGCCCAAATGGCCTCCACAATGGTGGCAGACGATCTCCGTGCGGCGACCATCCGCATCAACATGGCGTTCAACTGCGCGCAAGATTTCGTCGTCGAAACTAGGCCAACCGCAATGACTATCGAACTTGTCGTCGGAACGATACAGCGGCGCATTGCAGCGCCGACAGACGAACGTGCCGGCAGCCATGAGATCGGTATACTCAACGGTAAACGCGTGCTCGGTCCCTTTGTGCAAGATCACACGTTCTTCGTCGGCTGTGAGCGGATTGTAAGCGGGTTGTTCGGAAGACATACGTGCGCACCTCGTCGTCGGGGAGTCGTTGCCGATCTACGGACTCCAGCATAACGGATTCCCAAGCGGTGCAAAAAGGGAAGCGATGTTTGCTCAATCGGTGATTTTTCGCCACCAGCGCGGCGTCGAGCGCGGGTGGCTCGTTGGAGGCATTGTATTGCCAACTCGCTAGGCCACCTCGCGATGATAGAACCTGAGCATTCCGCCGAGACGTTCCCGGCAGACGATCTCATCTTCTGACTTGCCGACGGGCGAGTGGATTAATAATCCAGGCAATCTGCGGGAAACGCATCCGACTCTCGCCGCTCTCTGATGCGCGCAAAAAGCGCGACTTTTCGAAAATGTGTTGCTAGAGGCACCCCTCTAAAATTGGCGTCGAACTCCGACGCCACCCGAGTTAATACAGAACAGCCGAGAGCCAGTCTCCCGGCTGTTTTTGTTTATCCGCTTTACTGGCAACAACTTGCGATGAGTCTCTTGTCGGCGGAGCACTCTCTCGGTTTTCGCGCGCATTTGCCAGTGCAACCACTTCCGCCCGTTTTTGCACCCCGCTAGGCAAAAACTCTCGCGCTCTCGAGTTAACACTCCCACGCGAGTAAATGAGCCGGTTGCTAGAGGGTGGCCTGAATAACGAAAATCGAAATTCGGCGTAGGTTGTGCAGAGAGCCTAAATAACGCCACATGGGCACAGAGTGGCGACGCATCGATTGGTAGCGAGCTACGCCTGAAATGCGTGAACCCAACGTTCCGTGCGGCGTCCTACAAGTTCACTACCCTCGACGCACGTGAATATGACACTCCAATATCGAATCCGATCTCGATACGACGATGACCAATGGCGTCAAAGGGTTCGGTTGTGCAACAACTTGATTGTTCAAACCACCGACGCGTGGTGCCGAGAGGATTCCGCGTATCCAGTGGAACCCGTCGTCGCTGGAGTTCTTTTTCTATACTCGCCACGATGCGAGCCTGGTGGATTCGATAGTCGTAACCTGTTCGAACGTTTATGCCCTCTAACTAGCGCACCCATGGATGAATACACCAGCACTTGGCCTACTCGTGATTTATCAGAGGCCCAGAAGTTAATTGCGTCCATCGACACAATTCTCACGAATGCCGTTACGGAATGGACTGCTGGTAGCCTCATGAGGCCGCCCATTGAATTAGTTGTGCAACAAATTGTCGATGAGATCGTGGACCAACGATATGTGATCTTTCACCACAAACAAACAACCAGCCGTGACAATAACCACTGGGGGATTGGATAGTGAGGTATCGACAATCTACGGATTCGTTACTGATGGCCAGTCTCGCATGACATCGGAGCGGAACATGGAACTGACTTTGCAACACGCGACCATCGCCGATGCTCCTGTCCTAGCCGCCATGAACCGGCAACTCGCCGACGACGAACGCAGCCGAAACCCGATGACCGTCGATGCACTCACAACGCGTATGGAGAAGTGGCTCGGCGAGGGTTGGCAGGCTGTGCTCTTTCTCAATGGTTCGCAAACGATTGTTGGATATGCGCTATTCCAGATCGGCCACGACTACTACGACGCTTCCATTCCCGAGATCTATGTTCGTCAGTTCTTTATCGCGCGAGATCGACGCCGCCACGGCATCGGCCGTCGCGCTTGGGCGATGTTGAGCAAAGAAGTCTTTCCCAGCGGCTCGCATATCCATCTGGACGTGCTGGCGACCAATCCTGGTGGCCGGCACTTTTGGGCATCGCTGGGATTTCAGCCATATTCGATGGCGCTACGACTTGCGCCTAGTGAAGTGGTTGAGCTACGTACATAGAGGGCCGCCTTTGGAAAAGTTCGATCACGTGTCGAGTAAGGCAGGCGAAGGTTCGACGCTGTATAATGCATGCCGAAGGATAACACGCGGACTTGCACCAGATAAGTTTACCATATGGCGGGCATACGTTTCACATGGGGCCGCGCGTCTACGCAACATGAGTGAACTTCGGAACATCTACTCGTGGCTGGACATGGTTCGTGAACGGCGAGCAATGTATGCTATGCTTGCTCCCTCGCTGACCCGGAAAGCATGGTCGATGGCTATTACGCTGCGCTGGAAATGCACCATATCAGCGAGCCAGTAGCCTTAATGACACAACGGCATTTTGGGGCGTGGTTAGCAGAATAAACGCGGTGGTCACTTAGTAGAGGGTGGGCATACGCGATAGAACAGAACACCGACTCGGATGTTGACGGCGCCTTTCAGAGATTCTTTTTCTTCGTCGATGAGTATCGGTTAATCCAGCCAACAATCCTTGCCACGGTGACTCTGCAGCCAGAAAATCAGCCCACCGGGAAACGTCGAGCATACGGCAAAGGTCAACTGATGGAGAGACCCGACGAAGTCGTCGCGATAAACTACTCGCCAACTTCGTTGAATCACCTGAGGTGGCTCAGGTTTGACGGACACGGCAACACCTAAGATAAAGGGCTTGGGAGTGTTTCTCTAGGAGGGCCACGATGGCTAAGCGGAACGGAAAGCCAAACGTCACGAGAACTCGCCGGACATTTTCCAAGGAGTTCAAACAAGAAGCCGTGCAGATGCTGCTGGATGGTCACAGCGCAAGCTCGGTGGCCAAGAACCTGG
>JBGSHH010000481.1:0-2742 GCA_041752355.1 Pirellulaceae bacterium
CGACGCCAGCTTGCGCAGCAGCCATTATTGCGTCCCTCCGTGCGCCGCCTGGCGTCCGACTCACTAATACCTAGACATACTGCGGAATGCTCGGCAATCGCTTGCGGCGAGACGTTGGCGGCAATTGCGGTATGGCGGCGCGCGAACGCTCAAAGATGGCCACATCCTCTTCCTTGATTCGCCATCGGGGGCGTTGGCTAGTGGCAGAGATTGCCAGATTAAAGGCGGGCAACTCACCAGCATGAATGAGTTGTCCGATCTTGTTGACGCTCACGCCCCATCGCTTCGCAAGCTTGGGAGGCGTGGTGTAGCCAGTGGCTACTTCGGTAACCGGCACAGGCATAGGAATGGGCTCCGATAGTGTTTGTTTCGGAGCCTATTCAAGCAATTGAGAGTTGCGCCAGAGTTGCACGGCAGATGCGCAAGAGGTGTGTTTCAGACTTATTTCTTCTCAGCCTTGGTTCCAGATTCGCGTTCAGGCTTTGCTTTCTGGGAGTCAGGTAGATTGGACCATTCGTGAGGAACAATCTGCACCGCCGGTTTTCCGCCCAACGAAAACTCTTTGATGTTGAGGGGAATACAGTTTGAGCGAAAATATCGGCGCACAGCCGACACCCATCCTGTGCGTGCCTCACTTCCAACCATGTTCTCGGTAACCAAGTCGGAAACGTCACTCCACTCTCCGGTTCGCTCGCTCATTGACCACAATGCGGCCGTCAACGCATAAGCTTTTGGCCGCATCTTCTGCGTAGTTTTGCGATCATCCCATTGAAAACAACCGTCCGAAGTTGGGCCATTTGACTCAGAAACCGACGCAGGTGAATGTTGATCGGCTATCGTAGGTGACACCCCCGACAGCTTCTTCTGAGCTACAACGAGCTGGACTCGTGCCAGCAATCGTTCGAGCTTGGGGATACTGGCGTCACACTTCAAGAGAAAGTGACTGCATATAAAAGCAACATCTTTGTCGTCGAATTCCTTGGTCCACCCTTTGCGCATTAATCCGCCAACCTTCTCTTTAACGATGAATACTTCCTCCAGGATTTGAGTTCGCAAATCGACATCAAATGCTTCGACATTTTTGGTTACTCCCTCAATGCTTGCCTTGAGACAAACGGCATTCTCCGCCACCGCCGCCTTTCCTTCTATCGTCGACATGGTTCCATCAGCATCAAACGTGCTACGAACGTCGAAGTACTTTGGCTTTTCCAAGAACCTGATGATTCGACGAAGACCTTCAATCACGGTGGCTTGAGGCAGTTCATTCATATGCGGAAGGACTCCCTACCTTGTGCTGCTATTAGCTTCCGCGATTTTACTTTGTACTAACGGGCATTGTCACCTCGCTAAAGAGCCAATTGTGTAGATGGTCGGCGATAGACGACAGACGCGCATCATCGATACGCTGGCGATAGGTTGCCCCCATATCGTCATCGCCAGCGGAATGCCCCATCACAAGCATGATGGCGGCTTCATCGCGGAGTTCGTCGGCCATAGTGCGAAACGTGCGGCGAAGATCGTAGAAACTCGCTCCCTGGCGTTCATTGTTGCAGGCTTTCAGCAGCTTCTTGAACTCTTGGGTGATGCCGTCGATCCACGTTTTGCCTTCATTGGCCGTGCGAACCCACCGTTCGCCGAACTTGGTGATAAAGACCAAATCGGCATCGACGGAATCTTTTGGCGTCGGTCGCTTGGCCAGTACGGCTTGCAGCGCCTCGATTGTTTCCGGCCACAACTTGCAGCGACGATCCTCTCCAGTCTTGGGCCGTTCGTAGTTGTGCCAGCCCTTTGACAAATCCAATCGCGATTGTGGCAAGGTTGCCAAATCGCTTTGGCCGAATGCGCAATTGATTCCTAGCAGTATCGCGGCTTTCATCGGCACGTTCGCCACTGCCAGCAGCGCGCGGACTTCAGCGGCGGTGAATAGCTTCTCGCCGGCGGCTCGTCGTACCGCTCGCCGCTGCTTTTTGCTGGGGCGTTTGAATGTTGGGCCAAATCTTACAGGGGCGGGGATTAACTCCGCATCGTAGGCGTATTTGAAAGCGGAGCGTATTCTCTGGACAGTGTTGCCGATGGCAGACACCCCCAACGTCTTGGCCAGCCTGGCGCGCAGCGTAACGAAGTCATCCGCCCGCAGATCAGAAACCGCGCGAGTTCGCCCGAATGTCACAATCGCGTGCTCGCAGGCGCGCTTCATATCCTGCCAGTGCCGTGGCGTGATAGCCCCCTCATCGACTTGCTGTTTTTTGGCGTGGAGGTACTGGTTGAGCAGTTCCTCGACCGAAAGCTCATCGCGGTTAGCGCGTGGCTTTCTGCCAGCCAAAAGATCGTCTTTTTGTTCTAGCCACAGGTTGAGCGCGGCGTCGGGATTGGCCCACGGCCCAAAATAGTGAACCTTCTGCTTGATCTTCTTGCTCCATTGTCCGTTGCTATTAGCGGTGAGCGGGAAATCGGGGCGTGGCTTGGCTGGCTTTTGTCTGCTAGATTTTCTCGGCATGGTTGATGCCTCCTGGCGTGGCTCGGGGTATCGCGATACCCACCGTTGACGCGGCGGATATCGAAATGAGCCCCAATATGGGTTGCGGGTATCGAAACGGGTATCGTGCCGTTATGATATCGAACGCCAGCGAGGTGTCAATCAGCAAGAAAACGCCTGAAAACAAGATGTTTTCAGCGAGCTTGGGCCCGTAGCTCAGTGGTTAGAGCAGGGGACTCATAATCCCTTGGTCGAGTGTTCGAATC
>JBGSHH010000482.1:0-5747 GCA_041752355.1 Pirellulaceae bacterium
CCCACATACGGCCGCGTGAGTCGTTTTGGCCTCGTCGCGTTCGCCAGCAGTTTGGACCAAATCGGTCCGCTGGCTCATACCGTCGAAGATACAGCGCTGCTGCTGGAAGTGCTCGCCGGGCACGATCCGCGCGATTCGACATCGGCCAATGTGCCGGTGCCGAATTATGTTGAATCACTCAAGCAGCCGTTAAAAGGCTTAAAGATTGGTTTGGTGAAAGAGCATTTCGGCGCGGGCCTCGATAGCGAAGTCGCCGCCAGTGTGCGGGAAGCGATGCAGGTCTATGAGTCGCTCGGCGCGAGTGTGAAGGAAGTTTCATTGCCGCATAGCAAGTACGGCATCGCCACGTATTACATCATTGCTCCTTGCGAAGCCTCCAGTAATCTCGCCCGTTATGATGGCGTGCATTACGGCTATCGAACCGCCGAGAAACCGATGCTGGCGGAGCTGGAAGCCGAGAAGCAAGCGCTCCTCAAAGCTGGCAAGCAGAAGGAAGCAGGCAATCTCGATACCGCGCTCGTGCGGCTCTATCGTCAATCGCGCAGCGAAGGTTTTGGACCGGAAGTGAAACGCCGCATCATGCTGGGAACCTACGCGTTATCGGCTGGCTACTACGACGCTTACTATCTGAAGGCGCTCAAAGTCCGCCGCTTGATTCGCCAGGATTACGACGCGGCATTCAAGGACGTCGATGTCATTGCTGGCCCCTGCACACCTACACCTGCGTTTAAGATTGGCGAAAAGGCGAACGATCCGTTGTCGCTGTACCTAGAAGACTTGTACACCGTCACCGCGAACCTGGCTGGTGTTGGTGGCATCTCCATTCCGTGTGGATTTACGAAGTCGAAGCTGCCAATTGGTTTGCAATTGCAGTATCCACCCTTTGCCGAGGAACGCTGCCTCGCCGCCGCACACATGTTTCAGAAGGCGACCGATTGGCATAATCGCCGGGCCTACTAAAGCGTCAGCGAGGACTTTCCGACACTAACCCGAAGCGTCAGCGAGGATTACTGCGAACGAGCGCGCTGCTTCGGCCATTTTAGAATACGATAATAATGACCACTCGCCCCTACGACATCGTCATCGGTCTCGAAGTCCACGTGCAGCTGAAGACAAAGACCAAACTCTTCTGTCGGTGCAGCACGCAGTTCGGCCAGTCCCCCAACACGCAGACTTGCCCGGTCTGTATTGGCTTGCCTGGCGCGCTGCCGGTGATGAATCGGGAAGCATTCGCGCTGGCCTTGACCACGGCGGTTGCGATCAACTGCAAGATTCCCGAATTCACCAAGTGGGATCGCAAGCAGTATTACTATCCCGACCTCCCCAAAGGCTATCAGATCAGCCAGTACGATCTGCCGATGTCGGAAAAAGGTTGGCTGGAGATCAGCGATCCCAAAGGCGAATTCGAGCCCAAACGCGTCGGCATCACCCGCGCTCACCTGGAAGAAGATGCCGGCAAGAGCTTGCACGATGAAGTCGCCGGCAAGGCTGATAGCCGCATCGATCTCAATCGTACCGGCACGCCCCTGCTGGAGATCGTTAGCGAACCCGATATTCGCAGTCCCAAAGAAGCCAAGGCGTATCTCACGGAGCTTAAGCTGTTGCTGGAGTATCTCGGTGTCTCCGATTGCAACATGCAGGAGGGGAGCTTGCGCGTCGATGCCAATGTGAACCTGCATGTGCATCAAGCGGACGGCACGAAGATCGCCACGCCGATCGTCGAAATCAAGAACATGAACAGCTTCCGCGCCGTGGAGCGCGCGATCGCCTATGAAGCGGAGCGGCAATACGAGGTGTGGCAAGAGACGAAACAGAAGATTGGCGATGTGCCCAAGCAAACGCGCGGCTGGGACGATCAAGCGATGATCACGCGCGGCCAACGTCATAAGGAAGAGTCGAGCGACTATCGTTACTTTCCCGACCCCGATCTGTGCCCAGTGCTGGTCAAGCCGGCGGAAGTGGCCGCCGTCCGCGACAATCTGGGCGAATTGCCTGCGCAATTGCGTAACCGCTTAGAGACGACCTATGGCATCACGCAGTACGACAGTGACGTGATCGTCAGCCAAGGTAAGCCGACGGTCGAATATTACGTGACGCTGGCGGAGACGACCGGCGACGGCAAGAAGGCGAGCAACTGGGTGCAGCAAGAAGTGCTGCGCGTGCTCAACGAACGGGGTGGCGCGATTGGCGATTTTCCCGTGACGTCGCTGGCGTTGGCGGAACTCGTGAAAGCGGTGAACGCAGGCGAGATCGACATCAGTCGCGCCAAGGAAGTCTTCAACGACATGGTCGCCACCGGAAAGTCGGCCAGGGAGATCATGAAAGAACGCGGTATTGAAAAGGTCGATGATTCCGCCTTACGTTCGCTGTGCGCCGAATTGCTGGCTGCCAATCCACGGATCGTTGCCGACGTGAAATCGGGGAAAGAGCAAGCTGTTGGGCAATTGGTCGGTCAGGCCAAGAAGAAGAATCCTAACGTCAGCCCCGCTGAAGTGCGGACAATTTGCCTGGAATTGATTAAGGGGATGTAGGAAATTTGATTCGCAGTGTGGGCGTGAGATAGAATGGAAGTATGACACTCTCCCTCGACATCTCGAACGAATTGGAGCAGCAACCGAAGAACGGAGCGGAACTGCTCGCCTACTGGCAGGCCGCCAATCTCATCAGTTCGCGCCCCGACATTACCGATACCGAGGTGTTCTCACGCGAATTGCGCGAACCGTCGCAGCGCCGCGTGATCGAGCTGGGGCCAATGTGAGACGACAATCATGAACACCACCACCATCGATCTCGCGGTATCGCAACCGACCCTAAGTGACTTGCTCAAGATCACTGCGGCCGGCAACGAAGTCGTCCTGGTTAACGCTGGCGAGCCTGTGGCACGGATGACGCCCGATGCAAAGCCTGAGCCTGTCATTCAAAGGCCGCGTATTCCAGGACTGCATCCGGGCGCGATCGTGTTTCTTTCGGATGATTGGGATGATCCATTGCCCGACGAGTTTTGGTTGAGTGGCGATCCATGAAGCTGTTGTTCGACTCGCACACATTTGTCTGGTGGATACAATCGCCGGCGCTCATTTCGCCTGCGGCATTGGCTGCGTGTAGTGACCCTGCCAATCAAATTTTGCTCAGTGTCGCGAGTGTTTGGGAACTACAAATCAAAGTGCAGATCGGCAAATTGCAGTTCCTTCCCTCGATTGCGCACCACGTACAGATAGAGCAGCAGCGGAACTTTCTTCAATTGCTCAACATTACTGCGGATCATGTTTTTGCGCTGAATAGCTTGCCGCTACATCATCGCGATCCCTTTGATCGCATGTTGGTAGCCCAAGCCGTCACGGCGTCCGCCGCGATTGTGAGCAAAGACCCTTACGTCGCACGATATGGCGTATCTACGATTTGGTAGCTCCATGCCTTCGCCCCTCTTCACTCTCACCACCGACTTCGGCCACAACAGCCCTTATGTCGCGCAAAGGAAGGGTGTGATCTTTGGTATCTGTCCCAGTGCCAACGTCATCGATATCACGCACAGCATCGCGCCACAGCAAGTTCGCGAAGGAGCGATCGTATTGCGCGATGTGACGCGGCACTTTCCGGCCGGCACGATTCACCTTGCCGTGGTCGATCCTGGTGTCGGAACCGAGCGCGGTTTGATCTATGCCCAGATGAACGAGCAGCATTTCATCGCGCCCGATAGCGGCTTGTTGTCGCTGGTGGCGCGCGAGGTGAGCGTGACGAAGATCATTCGGTTGACCAATCGCGCCTACTGGCTACCCAACACGTCACACACCTTTCATGGCCGCGACATCATTGTCCCGGTCGCCGCGCATCTGGCCAACGGCCTCGACGTCGCATTGTTGGGTGCTGCACAGCCCACCCTGATCATGCTCGATTGGCCTGAGCCCGTGGTGAAGCACAATTCCATCGACGGGCAAGTCGTGGCGATCGACAGTTTTGGCAATATCCTCACCAATATCGCCGTCTCGCATCTAGCTGCTGTGATGGGCCTGCATCAGCAGCGACTCGAAATTCATTTGGGGGGACATGTCGTGGTGGGCTTGTCCCGCACCTACGGCGAGGCAACGGCAGGCAAGTTGGTGGCTCTGATTGGCTCCAATGGCTACCTGGAAGTCGCCGCAGTCAACGGCAGCGCCGCACAGCGTCTGGCGAGTGTCATCGACGATCCCGTTACGCTGAAATGGCCAAAATAGAGACTTCGTGAAGGTGGGATGAATTTCTCCGCGATAATTGCCTTGGCAGGGATGGTAGTTTGGGTTGGCAGGAGTGACACAAGTCCTTACAATAGCCTCACGTTTGGGTCACCCCCTCCTGACCGACAGCCGGAGTTTGCCTGTGGCCGGAAAGATTGATGGCGTCGTGGTTTCCATAAGCGACGCTGGTAACCTGGTGACCGACATCACCGCCGCGCAACTGCGCGACGTGCCGCGCGGGGATACCGTGACGGTCTCGTGCGACGAGCATGAAACGCTTGGCATCTATGGGCTCGATCATGCGCAGCCTCCCATGACATTGCTCGCTCTGATTGGTAACAGTGGCAACCTGGAACTCGAAATCGTTGGCGACAGCGCGAAGATCATGCTGGGGGTGCGCGTCGGCGATAAAGTGAAGGTGAAGTGGTAGCTACGATTGAAGAACTCGAACGCTGGGATCGCGCGCACGTCTGGCATGCGTTCACGCAGATGCAGGAGTATGTGCCGTTCATTATTGAGCGGGCGCAGGGTTGCACTCTGGTCGATATTCACGGTCGCGAGTATCTCGATGGCGTGAGCAGTCTGTGGTGTAACGTTCACGGCCATCGGCATCCCAAACTCGACGCCGCCCTTCGCGCGCAGCTCGATAAGGTCGCACATGTCACGTCGCTAGGAATGTCGAATCCCACCACCATCGAACTGGCCAGGCGATTGGTCGAAATCTCGCCGGTGGGATTGAATCATGTCTTCTTCAGCGACAGCGGCGCGACGGCCGTGGAAGTCGCCTTGAAGATGGCGTTTCAGTACTGGCGACAGATCGAACATCCCGAACCCAGCCGCACCAAATATCTCGCGCTCGATGACGCTTATCATGGCGATACGATTGGCAGTGTCAGCATCGGCGGCGTGGCGCAGTTTCATGCCATGTTTCAGCCGCTGCTGTTTGATGTGCTGCGCGTGCCCTCGCCCGATAGCTATCGCTTGCCCGAAGGTGTCACCATCGATACCGCATGTGCGCATTATCTAGCGCAGTTGGAGGCGATTCTTAAGCAGCATCACCATGAACTCGCGGCGATGGTGTTGGAACCGCTCGTGCAAGGAGCAGCCGGCATGGTGATGCAGCCGGCAGGCTATGTGCGTGGCGTGCGTGAATTGACGAAGAAGTACAACGTGTTATTGATCGCCGACGAAGTGGCGGTTGGCATGGGACGGACGGGGAAGATGTTCGCTTGTGAGCATGAAGCGATTTCGCCCGATATTCTTTGCCTGGCGAAGGGGTTGACCGGTGGCTACCTGCCTGTCTCCGCGACACTCACCACGACCGAAGTTTGGGACGCGTTTCTCGGTGATTACGCGTCGGATCGCACGCTCTATCACGGTCATACGTTTGGTGGCAATCCGCTGGGTTGCGCCGTGGCGCTGGCGTCCTTGGATGTGTTCGAAGAAGAACAAACGCTGGCGAATCTCGAACCAAAAATCGCCCGCTTGACGCAACATTTAGCGCGGATCGGCGAGCATCCTCAGGTTGGCAACGTC
>JBGSHH010000483.1:0-1925 GCA_041752355.1 Pirellulaceae bacterium
AACTTTCGGGGCGGATAGTAGCGTTGGTGGCAACGCGTCGCAAGAGCAAGTCGCGCCTATGCTCGAATTTGCGTGCTAGCAATCCGAGCGACCGCTGGCAATGTGCGAGGGCGAATAAACACCATAGAAGCGTTTGATGTAGTGCCGCCGCGAACTGCTCAGGCAATGACGCTCCCAACCGAAACGCCGCGCCATCTTGTCCGACAAACGCAGATTGCTAAGCTCGCAAACGAGCGCGTCGGTGCCTTTGATTCTGGCGATCTCGTCGAGGACATGCAGTGCGCAAACCAACGATGGATAGGTCGCCTGACGACTAGAAACCACGTATTTCAAAGCCAAGAAATTGGATGAACCAAGCGGCTGGTCGTAGTACATCCGGCAGCGATCGCCGCTCGCTGTGGCATGAAAGGAATTCCCTCGCCACCAGATTTCCGGCAGCGAAATCATCTTCGGCCAGGGCTGCAGTACGATGCGATCGAGTTGGCCAGCGACGATCTCGATCATGCCGTACCGTCGAACGCGCAGCAGGTCGGCATCGCGCGCAAGGTCGCTGGTGGTTTCCCACAGCGGTCGCGTGGTGAACTTCCCCAGCCAGGATTGTGCAATGGTCATGGTTTCTCTCCTAGCCGCCACAGGGCTTCGCGGATGATGCGCCAGATGGTCAACATGCCCCACATTAGCACCAGACAGACGATCACGATGCCCACGATCCACCAGCCCAATTCAAACAGAACCCCAATGCCTGGCGGCTCCCAAAGCGTGGACCATCGGAGCAACACATACACCGCGCCGAGGGCCAGATAGGGACCAAAGGCGATGTCGTTCTTGCGAACAATGATGAACTGCGCGATGGCGATAAACACCGCCGCGAAAGGCGCCATAAAGAAAACCACGAGTGTCCCTTGCCAGCCGACAAACGCTCCAATCATCGCCATCAAAGTCACGTCACCGAATCCCATCGCCTCGCGCCCCAAAGCGTTGGTCCCGATCACGCGCACCGCCCAGACCAGACCGCCGCCAAATGCCACTCCTGCTAGCGCGCTTAACAAGCCACGCCACGACGCGCCTCCTTGGCTCCAAACCAGCACAATCAGCGGCGAACCAACCAAAGCCAGCACGGGACCGATCCACCATCCTTGGCAGCGAACGAGGCTCGCGCCCAGCCATTGCACCGCCTTGAACAAGCCGCGTCGTAACGTCCACAGCTTCGGCATGATGGCGTAACACCAACCCAAAAAGCAAGCGAGTCCCAGCGCCAGTCCTTCGTAGCCATCGAAACGTGGTGTCCATGGCAAAGGCGAAGTGAGCCAGAGTTCACTCATGGTCAATGCGCCGGGTACTGGGACATTGCGCAGGACACTCGTGAGCGCGGACGCCGGCCAAACCGTGACAATGACTAGTCCCGCCAACGTGCCCGGGATCGTGATCCAGTCGGGAATCGTCTTTTCATCGAAATCGATGAACGTCGCGACGATCAGCAGGCAGATCAAAAAGCCATGGCTAAGGGAACGCTCGTGAACGCGCATTTGCACGTCGAGCAGCGCCAGATTCAGCGGCGGAAAAACCTCAGGCAACAGTTCGCCGCGTACTTCCCACAAATACAGCAACGCCAATCCACCGCCGGTCGCAAGTTCAATCAATAGCGGCCGCACCCAAAAGCCCCGGCCATGCAGCTTGGCCTCGCGCCGCAGTCCGAACCAGCCTATGGCCGGCAAATAATCCCACCAGACACGCGGAGGAGCTTTTTCAGCGGCCCGCGACCACGGCCCGATCTGCCGAGCATCCCACGCCAGTCGATAAATGCCGCGATTGATTTGTCCACCGATGATCAGGCCCAGCAGAAAAACCGCCAGGCAGCGGAACTCGAGCGGGATGGAAAGGAGCCAAGGGAGCATGCGGAGCCAAGAGCGAGATTCGCTGCCATG
>JBGSHH010000484.1:0-3351 GCA_041752355.1 Pirellulaceae bacterium
CCATGCGGCTGATGGACAGTTCGCGCTCGATTTCCTCCGCTGTGAAGGGGAATATCGCGATCGTCGCCCGCAGGGTCCCTTGCTGATGATCTTGGATATCAAGATGCCGCGCGTCGATGGCACGGAAGTGCTCAAGATCGTGAAGAGTGATCCAACTCTGGCGAAAATTCCGGTTATCATGCTCACGACGACCGATGACCCACGGGAGGTCGAGCGTTGCTACGAACTGGGCTGCAATGTCTATATCACCAAGCCTGTGGAATACGACAAGTTTGTGGAAGCATTGAAAAGTGTGGGACTTTTCCTGCAAGTGGTAACTGTGCTTCGCGAAGACGAAGCACGCAAGGGTTAGTCTATGCCCAACGATCATGCGGCGCGGATCATTATCATCGAAGATGACGAAGGGGTCGCGCGCTTGCAGCAAAAGCGACTGGAACGCGCCGGCTATCGCGTCACTACGTTCCTGCATCCGGATGCGGCACTCACCGCCATTCAAACCGGCGAAATCGACCTGATGATTCTCGACTATCGCTTGCCGGACAATCGCACGGGGCTCGATTTCTACGAGCAAATCAAAAAGGCGGGCTTCGACGTTCCCGCGATCCTGGTGACCGGATTCGCCAACGAAGCGCTGATCGTCAAGGCGCTCCGCGCCGGCATGAAAGATTTTGTTTCCAAGTCGGTCGAGTATCTGGACTACCTGCCGGAAGCCGTGGCGCAAGTCTTGCACCAGACGCGCGTCGAACGCCGACTCGCGGAGACGGAAGCTCGCTTTGAAACAATCTTTATCGCGAGTCCGATTCCAATCTCGGTTTGCACGCTCGACGAAGGCCGCTTCTTGGCGGTCAACGACGCCTTCTTGCAACTGTATGAGTTCTCGCGCGAGGAAGCACTGGGATCGACCTCGGTAGAGTTGCTCTCCATGAAGGCCGCTCGAACGCGCGACTTCGTGGTCGAACTGTTGCGCAAGCAGCGATCGCTGCGCAATGTGGAAGTGACCTGTACCACCAAGAGCGGGCGTGAAGTCTTCACGGAGACGTCGCTGGAGATCGTGAACTTCAATGGACACGATTGTTTACTGTCGATGTACAACGATGTCACCGAGCGCCGCTATGCCGAGGCGGCCTTGCGCGAAAGCGAGAATCGCTTTCAAGCGTTCATGAATTACAGCCCCGCCTGTACTTACGTGAAGGATTCGGAAGGGCGCTATGCCTACGTGAATGCGGCTTACGAAAGCAATTTTCCACCTCGCCCCCAAGGCTGGCTAGGATTCACCGACGATGAACTCTTCCCGCCGGAAGTAGCGGCGCAGTGCAAAAAGTTAGACACGCTCGTGCGCGACCAACGGCGCGCGATCGAAGGGGAAGAGACGATTCCGACGACCCATGGCGCGATGCGAACATGGCTGACGCAACAGTTTCCCATTGACGATGGTCGTGGCAATTTGCTGATTGGGGGCATCTCGATCGATATCACCGAACGCGAGCGGGCGGAGCAACTTCTTAAGCTGCAGCAAAGGGCGATGAACGCCACTAGCGAAGGGATCGTGGTTTGCGACGCTTCCCAGCCCGACTTGCCGATTGTCTATGTGAACCTGGCATTTCAGAAGATCACCCGGTACGCTCCGTCGGAAGTCATCGGTCGCAATTGTCGTTTGTTGCAAGGCCCCGAAACCAATCCCACCACGGTCGCCGAAATCCGTGAGGCAATCAAAGAGGGTCGTTCCACGGCGGTCGAATTGCTCAATTATCGGCGCGATGGCAGCACCTTTTGGAATCTGCTTTCGATTACTCCGGTCCGCGACGCGAACGATCAAGTCACGCATTTCGTCGGCGTGCAGCGCGACATTACCGAGCGTCGCTTGATAGCCGAGCAAATGCGGCAAGCACAAAAGATGGAAGCCATTGGTCGCCTGGCAGGCGGCATCGCCCACGACTTCAACAATCTGCTGACCATCGTGCTGGGTAATGCGGAGCTAGCCATGGAAGACACGCCTCCCAGCGACTCGCGCCGCGAGTTGATTCAAGAAATCGCGCATGCTGGACAGCGTGCCGCGTCGCTGACCACGCAGTTGCTGGCCTTCAGTCGCAAACAAGTCATGGAGCCGCGCGTCGTAGATTTGAATGTGTTAGTGGCAGATACGGAACGATTGCTGCGCCGTTTGATCGGTGAGGATATCGCGTTGCGCACGGTACTCGAACCTCAGCTTCATACGGTGCGCGTCGATCCCGTCCAGGTCGAACAAATCTTGCTCAATTTGACGGTCAACGCGCGCGACGCGATGCCCGATGGCGGTCGCCTGACGATCGAGACGCAGAATGTGCGACTTGACGAAGCGTTTGGGCTTTCGCATCCCGATGTTCGTCCGGGAGCCTATGCACTGCTCGCTGTAAGCGACAGCGGCCATGGCATGGACGAAGAAACCAAAGCGCGGATCTTTGAACCGTTCTTTACCACCAAGGAACGGGGCAAGGGGACAGGCATGGGGTTGCCGACCGTGTATGGCATCGTGCAACAAAGCGGTGGTTATATTTGGGTGTACAGCGAAGTAGGTAAAGGGACAACGTTTAAAATCTACCTGCCAGAGGATACTTCGGGTCCGACTCGCCCTGTGGCCGAACCATTGCTACGCGCCTCGTTGCGCGGCGATGAAACGCTCTTGCTCGTCGAAGATGAAGCCATGGTTCGGACGCTCGCCCGCCGCATTTTGGAGTCGCAAGGCTATCGCGTGTTGGAAGCCAAGAATGGAGCGGAGGCAATCCAAGTCGCCGCCGACCATCCCCAGAGAATCCATTTACTCATCACCGATGTCATTATGCCGGGCATGGGTGGCAAGCAATTGGCGGAGAGGCTCCGCGCGGGTCGCCCCGAGATGCAAGTGCTGTTCGTCTCCGGTTACACCGACGACACGATCGTCGAGCAAGGTATGATTTCCGACAATGTAGTATTCTTGCAAAAGCCTTTCACCCACGAATCGCTCTCGGCCAAAGTTCGAGGCGTGCTAAATAACATCGCAAATCGGAAGTAATTGCGTCACACATGCTATGCAACAAGAAATACTGTGGTGAAAACGCCCGTAAACTCACCTCCTCACTGCTGCCGCATCCCTCAAGCCCGCCCCAGACGTGATATTCCTGTGGCTAATACTGGCAAACCTCCCCCATGTGAAAGTTTCGCGCGACGTTGACAGCTTCGCTGCGCGACCCATAAAATGCGTGGTTTCCCCGACCGAACCGTCAGCGTCGGGGATTTCCTGTTTTCTGACTCGGGAGAGCGCAGCGTTGCAAGAAGCGATCCAGAAGGCCGATACCCTCATCGAGGCGCTCGGCTGGATTCGACGTTTTCGCGACA
>JBGSHH010000485.1:0-8287 GCA_041752355.1 Pirellulaceae bacterium
CTGGGTGACGTGCGTCAATCGCGCAACATTAGCGAGTTCCAGCGTTTCCTGATGCTCGCGGACCAGAAAGAACCAGTTCCCACCCCAAGCAATATCGCCCGCAATTTCGCCAAGCCCTGTAACCTGTACTCTCACTCCTGCCGCCGTTCGATAGCTGGCCACATTCTCCAATGACACGCGATTGCGACCATCGTACTGTACCGCAATCCGTCCGACCGGCGTTTCGAGTAAATGCTGGCCGCCCGAGATGCGACCGAGATGTCCGAGCGTGACAACAACTCCAATGGTGCCATGGCCGCACATGCCAAGATAGCCGACATTGTTGAAGAAAATGACGCCAGTCACGCATGCGGGATCGGCCGGTGGACAAAGCAGCGCGCCGACCATCACATCCGAGCCGCGCGGCTCACAAACCATTGCGCGGCGATAAGCGTCAAAGTTGCGCCGCCAGCATTCGCGTTGCTCAAGGAGGCTGCCCGAACCCAGTTCAGGACCACCTGCAAGAATCACTCGCGTCGGTTCACCACCTGTGTGGGAATCAATAACTTGGATGGCGTGCATAGCTTATGTTCGCAGCAAAGGGCGATTGGCAATACCCGCGTGAATCACCTCCAGTACTTGCCTTCGCTCATCACCCGTGAGTGGCAAGCGCGGTTCGCGAACCCACTCCGTGCCAAGCCCCACTTCTTGTACGGCAAGTTTGATGTACTGCACGAATTTAACGTGCGTATCGAGCTTCATCAGGGGATAGAACCAGCGATACATGGCCCGAGCTTCTTCCCACTTGCCTGCGCGCGTCAGTTCCCAAAAGTATTGATTCTCCTCGGGGAACGCGATACCTGAGCCAGCCACCCAACCATCAATCCCCAGCACAGCCGCTTCCAAGATGAGATCATCGACCCCGACGAAGATCGCGTAACGATCGCCAACCGCCAGACGCAATTCCGTGATCCGTCGGGTGTTGGCGGAGCTTTCCTTGAGCGCGACGAGGTTCGTCATGTCGGCCAATTCCGCGAATTGAGCAGGCGTAATATCAACCGGATAGCCCACGGGGTTGTTGTAGAGCATCCAAGGCAATTGCGTCGCCGCGCCCACCTTGCGGAAATGATGCATGGCCTCCGACGCATCTGCCTTGTAGACCATCGCAGGCATGATCATGAAGCCACTGGCACCCAACTTCTCGCAGTCGCGCACGTACTGACAAGCAGCGGCGGTGCTCATTTCGGCCACGCCACTTAGAACGGGGATTCGGCCAGCGGCCACCTTCACCGCTTCGGCTACGAGCGCCCTCTTCTCACTTGGTTCCAGAGTTTGATTCTCTCCGAGCGATCCCCCGACAATCAGGCCGCGCACTCCCGAGGCGATGAGCGCCTCCCAATGTCGCGCCGATGCCGCCAAATCCAGCGATTGGTTTTGCTTAAACTGCGTGGTAACGGCTGGAAAAACGCCCTGCCAAAGATGCTCCGCCATGAGGTGCGACTCCGAACTTGAGTAAAAGAACCAACAAGCTGCTCGCGAATGTTGTAATGGAAATCTAATCGATCTTGGTGCAGCAGGATTGCTCAAACCGCCACTGCGGGCTTAGTTTTGCGCACAGGGCGAATTATTTCACCTGCGCCGCCCTGGAAAGATCCTCGTCGCGTCCCGTCACAAGTAACGTATCGGAATCTTTGAGCATGGCGTCGGGATTGGGGGAAGCGATAATCTGATCGGTTAATACGTCATGCACAGCAACAATGGTGATTCCATAACGGGTCCGCAAGGAAAGATCGCGCAGCGTGCGACCGACCCACACATTGGGTACCGCCATTTCTTGAATGCTAAATCCGCCCCCCAACTTTACATAATTCAACAATCCGGCGCCGGACATGCGAGTGCCGAGGGCGAGCGCCGACTCGCGTTCGGGGAAGATCGTCTCGGTGACACCCATCCGCTCCATCACGCGGGCATGATCGCGTGAGATGACTTTCACATAGACGTCTCGCACGCCGAGATCATGCAAAGCCATGGTGGCCAGGATGCTGGCAGTGATGTCGTCGCCGGTGCTCACGACCCCCGCGTCCGCCCCCTTAGCGCCTGCGCGTTCCAGCATTTGCGGATTCTTTCCATCAGCCACGGCGGCGCGAGTGGCAAATTTGGCGATCCGATCAACAGCATTCGCGTCTTGATCGACCGCTATCACCTCATGCCCTTTGCTGAAGAGCGATTCCGCCGTGCTGGAACCGAAATTTCCCAAGCCGATGACGACAAAACGTTTCATTAGCCCACCATCACTTCTTCGTACGCGAATCGAAAGCCACGTTCGCCATCGCGCTTCGTGCTCAAAGCCGACGCCACTGTTAGTGGTCCTACTCGTCCCAAGAACATTAGCAAGATGATCTCCAAGCGTCCCAGCGAAGACAAATCAGACGTCACGCCCATCGATAACCCCACGGTGTTGAACGCGCTGACAGCTTCAAACATCCACTGCAAGAACCGCCCAGGCCCCGTATGAAAATGTTCGGAAGCGTTCAACATAAACACACCCGCTACCGCGATCGCGGCAGCGACCACAAACAAGCTGATCGCGCGATCCGTGGTTTCTTCCCGCAACGACCGCCCCGCGAACGTCGTATGGTTATGTCCCCGCAGTTTTGACCATGCCAATAGACCAATTAATGCAAAAGTCGTGGTCTTAATACCGCCTGCCGTCGAGCCAGGCGAGCCACCGACCGTCATAAGCAAAATCGTCAGGAAGTTGCCGCTATCGGAAGCTTGCGCGTAGTCGATCGAATTGAAGCCCGCCGTGCGTGCAGTCACGCTTAGGAAAAACGCGTTGAAAATCTTACCGATGATTGGCAGGTCTTCTAGACTTGCTCGCCACTCGAAGATGGCGAATAGCAACCAACCGACCAGGATCAATCCCGCGGTGATCGCCAAGACCATGCGAGAATGCAGCGACATGCGTACCACTTGACCTGACTTGCGTGCCTGCTTGAGCAAGAACATCTCTTCCATCGTCAAGAATCCTAGACCACCGGCCACGATCAAGCCACTGATGACTAGCAAGACTGGGTAGTTGTTTTGATGGTCCATGAGCGAAGTGCTAAAGGTCGAAAAGCCAGCATTGCAAAATGCGCTCACCGAATGAAACACGGCCGGCCAGAACGCGCCAGCAAACCCCATCGACGGAATCCAAAAAATGTAGAGCAATGCCGCACCGATGCCCTCGATGGTAAAGGTAAGTTTCGCCACATCCGCCAGCATTTTGGTCGCCGTTACCTGGGGCGCCACATCCCAGGCGCTGCCGGAAAGCGACTCCTCATGCAGCGAAAGTCGCCTGCCCAGCGCCAGCATAATCAGACTCGTGAAGGTCAACATGCCTAGCCCGCCGACTTGAATCAGCAGCAGCAAATAGAGTTGGCCTGCGAACGTGAAGAATGTGGCGGTGTCTTCCACAATCAAGCCCGTGACGCAAACCGCGCTGGTGGCAGTGAATAAAGCATCCAACCAAGATAGTGGCTCGCCCGTGTATAAGCCTGGAAGTACCTTGAGTCCTAGCGTGCCGACCAATACCAATAGCAAGAACGACGCCACGAAAAGCTGGGGCGGCGATACGCGCAACCAAGAGAACCGTCGCCCTGGCGCGACGATGTCCCACTTGGGGTGTATGATGGACTTTCTGGCGGCCAAACGAGCATCCACGAGTGGCTAAGTGAAGCAAATATTCATTTCGCGCTGCTAGAATAAGGCATACCGCTTTCCCCCACAACACGCCATCGGTCGCGTTCTCCTGAGTGCGAGCCGTTTTGACGTGGATACAAGGCTGTTATTGTGCCGTTTGGACGCTAAGATAGCGTTCCATGAAGCCTGGTTCAGCAAAATTCCCCTCATCGACAAGCACGACGTTTGCGCGCTACTATCCGTGGATTGTGGTGGGCCTGCTTGCGCCAGTGGCGCTGCTGAACTATCTCGATCGTCAAATGCTGGCGGCGATGAAGACCTCCATGATGAACGACTTGCCGGATATTGCCACCGGCGCAAATTGGGGGATTGTGCTGGGGTGTTTCAAATGGGTGTACGCTGGATTAAGTCCCATAGGTGGCTATGTCGCCGATCGTTTTAGCCGACGACATGTGATAGCGTTTAGTCTACTTATCTGGTCGGCAGTGACCTGGTGGACCGGACATGTCGAAAGTTATCAACAACTGGTCATCGCTCGGGCCATTATGGGCGTGAGTGAAGCATTCTATATACCTGCAGCGCTCGCGCTGATTGCCGAGTTTCACGCCGGCCCCACACGATCCCGCGCGATTGGCATCCACCAGATGGGCATTTATGCAGGCATCATCGTGGGCGGTTTCACCGGCTATGCCGCCGACGATCCGGCAATCGGCTGGCGAATGGTATTCACCATTTGTGGCGTGATCGGCATCCTCTATTCCCTGCCGCTATTCGCCGCCTTGCGAAATCCGCCGCGCGATGAGTCCCATGAGCAACGCTCGACATCACCACTCTTGGCAGCGCGCGAGTTGCTCAGTAACCATGACTTCCTGCTGCTTGTGCTTTACTTCACCCTGCCGGCTTTAGCTGGCTGGGTGGTAAAGGATTGGATGCCCGACATTCTGAAGCAACAATTTGGCCTGGGGCAAGGCAAAGCAGGCGTCTCGGCGGTGCTGTATGTACAGTTGGCGTCGCTGGTAGGCGTGGGAATCGGTGGCTGGCTGGCCGATCGTTGGATGAGGCATACGATGCGTGGACGGATTCTTGTCAGCGCGCTCGGCATGACCTTTTTTCTGCCTGCTTTGTTTGGCGTCGGTAACGCGCAAACCCTGACGATCGCTGTTTCGTTCCTGGTTTTGTTCGGTCTAGGCTGGGGATTCTTCGATTGCAACAACATGCCGATCTTATGCCAAATCGTTCGCCCTGAACTGCGCGCGACGGGCTACGGCATCATGAATCTGGTGAGTATCAGTTGTGGCGGCTTCGCTGACTGGGGATTTGGGGCATTACGCGATGCCAATGTGCCGCTGAACATCATCTTTGGTGTGTTCGCCGCGGTGGCACTGCTTTCGGTCGTGATCGTGCTGCTGATTCGTCCGCGCGAAGATCTCCGCCACACTTAGCATCCTCGTATTGGAGCTACGTCCATGACGACACCCTTGAAATTACAAGGCATCATTCCCCCACTGGTCACTCCGCTCAAGGATCGCGACGCACTCGATGAGGAGGGCTTGGCGCGATTAATCGAACATGTTGTCGCTGGCGGCGTGCATGGCTTGTTTATCTTGGGAACGACGGGTGAGGCACCTAGTCTGAGCTATCGACTTCGCCGCGAGCTGATCAGCAAAGTGTGCGACCTCGTTGGTCAACGCGTACCGGTGTTGGTGGGCATTACCGATACGTCATTTATTGAGTCGGTACATCTCGCGGAGCATGCCGCCCAGTCGGGTGCCGCAGCCGTAGTGCTTTCCACGCCGTATTACTTCCCGGCGGGACAAACCGAACTCACGAGCTATATCGAAAATATCACTCCGCAATTGCCGTTGCCGCTGGTGCTTTACAACATGCCCAGTTTGACGAAAGTGTGGTTTGAAGTCGAGACGCTCGCGCGCTTGACACAACACGAGAAGATTATCGGCCTGAAAGACAGCAGCGGCGATATCCACTACTTCGAAAACGCTTTGGCGTTACACACCCAGCGACCAGATTGGTCGTTCATGATTGGCCCGGAGCACTTGCTCGCCAGCGCGATGCGTCTGGGAGGGGATGGCGGAGTTTCCGGCGGCGCGAATCTGTTTCCGCGGTTGTTTGTCGATTGCTATGAGGCGGCCGTCGCGCATGACGCTAACAAGCTCGCTCAAACCAAACAAGCGATCGACGAACTACAGCACATCTATGACATCGGTAAATACGCTTCCCGCTTCATCAAAGGCACGAAGTGTGCTTTGTCCCTGCGCGGCATTTGCGACGACTTTATGGCCGAGCCTTTTCATCGCTTTCGCGCCCCCGAACGTGCGCGCGTGCAAGCCGTGTTGGAAGCACTGCAATCCAAGCTCTCGGAGCAACAACGATGAGGTTATTCTGCCTGGCGTTGACTTGTGCGTTGCTCATTTCGCCAGCCGCCATCGCCCAATCGCTCACTCCGTTGCCGTATAACCATCCCGGGCTCGTGGTCGATCTGGGAGTGGGTCTCTGGGCATGGCCCATACCTTGCGATGCCGATGGTGATGGCGACTATGATCTGATCGTCTCTTGTCCCGATAAACCAAGCAACGGAGTCTGGTTCTTCGAGAATGCCACCGGAGACACTGCCAAGCACAAGTTTCCCGTCTTCAAACCGGCGAAGCGTTTGAGCAAGACCGTTCACTACCTCTCGCCCAGTTATATCGACGGGCGACTGCGCGTTTTGGCAGGAGGTTTCGAGTATCCGGACTTCACCAAGAGTGGGATACAAACCAAAGTCGCAGTGCCCGTTGATGCGAATTTCTATCAGCCGATTGGCAAACAACCCAAAGGCCCCAAGATTCGACATCGCCAATGGCGCTACGTTGACTACGACGGCGATGGCGCGCTTGATCTTGTCGCGGCCATGGAAGATTGGAGCGAGTACGGTTGGGATGACGCCTGGGACGCGAGTGGAAAATGGACCAATGGCCCGCTGCATGGCTTTGTCTTCTTGTTTCGCAACACAGGGACCACCGCTGCGCCCAACTACGCCGCGCCGATGCAACTCATGGCGGCCGACAAGCCGATCGATGTGTTCGGCTGTCCTTCGCCCAACTTCGCGGACTTCGACGGCGATGGAGATCTCGACTTGCTATGCGGCGAGTTCCTGGATGGGTTCACCTATTTCGCGAACATCGGCAATCGCCAGGCACCAAAGTATGCCCCAGGCAAGAGGCTCATGACAGGTGATGGCTCGCCTCTGGTGATGGAACTGGAGATGATTGTGCCCGTGGCGTTCGATTGGGATCGCGATGGTGATTTCGATCTCGTCGTGGGGTACGAGGATGGCCGCGTCGCGCTGCTGGAAAACACGGGCAAGCTCGATGCCGATCGCGTGCCACTATTCTTGGCACCGAAGTATTTCCAGCAACAGGCCGACACGCTCAAGTGTGGTGCCCTGGCGACGCCGGTGGGATATGACTGGGATGGCGATGGCGACACCGATATCATCTCTGGCAACACCGGTGGATTCCTTGAGTTCTTCGAGAATCTCAGTGGGCCGAAAGCTGCCTCGCCCCAATGGGCCGCGCCGGTACGAGTCACCGCTGGCGATAAGATTTTCCGCGTGCAAGCAGGCGCTAACGGCAGCATTCAAGGACCGGCGGAGGCCAAATGGGGCTACACCACGTTAAGTATCGCAGATTGGAATGGTGATGGTTTACCAGACGTTGTTCTCAATTCAATCTTGGGCCGGGTCCAATGGCTGGAGAACATCGGAACTCGCACCAACCCCAAACTCGCTCCGCCGCAACCGATCGAAGTGGCGTGGCACAAATCCGATGATCAGCCTCCTCCCAAGCCGGCTTGGACCTGGTGGACACCGCAAGGCAACGAACTTGTAACGCAGTGGCGCACGACGCCTGTCGTTCATGACGCCAACGGTGATGGCTTGCCCGATTTGATGATGCTCGACACGGAAGGCTATCTGTGTCTGTACCAGCGCGGATTGCGCGATGACAAGCGTGTTTTGCTCCCGCCACGACGTGCCTTCGTCGACAAACAAGGCCAACCGCTCCAACTCAATACGCGTACCGCCGGCGCAAGCGGTCGGCGAAAACTCTGTGTCACCGACTGGGATGGCGATGGCAAGTTCGATTTGCTCTTGAACTCCAGCAACGCCGATTTGTGGCGACAAGTTGGTTATCGAGATGGCGTTTGGACGTTCGAACCAGCGGGAACACTCGCCGCGCAGAATATCGAAGGCCATGATGTAAGTCCTTGTGTCGTGGATTTCGATGGCGATGGTGTGTTCGACTTCCTCGGAGGCGCGGAGGATGGGCGGTTCTATTTCCTGCGGAATCCTCGTGGCAAATATGCGGATGCCAAACCTTAGGCGACTTCGATACGCAAACTTATTGTGCTTGCTGATAGCGCTATCGTTAGGCCGTGCCTATTGTAGCGCACAAGAAAAGCCAGCGTTGCAGTGGCAACAGTGGCCCGCACTGCCGGGTCAACATGGTCTGGCGGGCGCATTCGCAGGTGTGCATAACGATCGCATCCTCGTTGCCGGCGGCGCGAACTTTCCCGAGAAGATGCCGTGGGAAGGGGGTGTCAAAGTGTGGCATGACGGTGTCATGGC
>JBGSHH010000486.1:0-2849 GCA_041752355.1 Pirellulaceae bacterium
GATTGGAACCAGTTTGTTGCACGCAACTTCTTGCATCGCCTGGGAGGCATCGAGATATTGCCTGACGCCGCCCTCGTGGCAGTGGTGCGCATCGCGCTGGCACTTGCGGCGACCGGCTACCGCTTTGACGAAGATGTTGTACTGCCGCTTAGTATTGGCGATGCGCTGGCTGAACCAATCCGCCCGGCGTGGAATGTCATCTTCGGCAATCCGCCGTTCTCCGGTGTCTCGACCGCCAAACATGCCTGGCTACAAAACTTGCTGCATGGCAAAGGGCCAGAGGGCGAAGCTAGGGCGAGTTACTTCGCGATTGCTGGCGAACCACTGCGCGAACGCAAGCATTGGTTGCAAGATGATTATGTCAAGTTCCTCCGCGTTTCGCAGGAACAAATCGAGTCCACAGGCAGTGGCCTGGTCGCCTTGGTAACGAATCACGGCTATCTCGACAATGTTACGTTTCGCGGCCTGCGTGCGGCCCTAGCCGAGACGTTTAATCACATCAGCGTGATCGATCTGCATGGCAATGCCAAACGCCGCGAGCGAACGCCTGCCGACGAACGCGATGAGAACGTCTTTACGATCGAACAAGGCGTGGCGATTGGCCTGTGGCGCCGCGTGGCTAACCCGGGCCACTCACTCGAACGAGCCGATGTCTGGGGGACGCGTACGGCGAAGCTAACACTACTTGATCAAGCTTCGCGACAAGAGCTGGTTTTTTCGCCCATCGCCTCACATCCTCCAGGCAAGGCGTGGATCCTTGGCGAAAGCGCGCACCAACCCGAGTACGATGCCGGTTGGTCGCTGGCGGACATTTTCCCCATGAACACTACCGCTCCCGTAACTGCGCGGGATGGCTTCGTCGTGGCCTTCACGCGGGAAGAATTGCTCGAACGCTGTCGCCACCTGCGCGATGATTCCTTGAGCGATGAGGGTTTGCGCTCGCGATACTTTGGCTCGACCCGCTCGCGACGCTATCCCACTGGCGATACGCGCGGTTGGAAGCTTCCTGCGGCGCGCCAGCAGATGCGCGAACAGTCGGACCTCGAATCGCTCATCATCGAAGTCCAATACCGACCGCTCGATATGCGGTTTATGCTCTGGGCCGATTGGCTGATCGATTGGCCGCGCGGCGAAGTCATGCAACACATCGTTCGTCACGACAATCTCACGCTCATTGCTCGTCGCCAAGCGCCGCCGGGACGCGCTTACACCGATGTCTGGATCAGTGCTCGCCCGACGCTTGACGGCGTGATACGGTCTGATAATTGCGGCAGCGAATCGCTTTTTCCACTTTGGACCTATCTCGACGGCCAGCGTCAGGTGAATCTCGCCCCCCCATTTTGCGAACAGCTGGCCGACAGCCTCGATGGGAACGAATTATCGCCGGAGCAAATTATCGCCTACATCTATGCGTTACTCTCGTCGCCACACTATTGCCAGCGCTATGCCTTGCGATTGCGACAGGATTTTCCGCGAGTTGTTTGGCCGTCGTCGCGTGAACAATTCCAACAACTCTGCGACCGCGGTTCGCGCTTAATCGGGGTCCAGTGCCAACCCGTTGCCAACGCATTGCACCAGTGGCAACAGGCGGAGGACGCGCGAATCGCCCCCGGCATGCCGCGCTGGATTGATGGCGCAGTCTATATCAACCAGCACTGTCACCTACCCAGCGTCCCGGCTCCCCTTTGGAACCATACCATTGGCAGTCACCAACCACTGCGAAAGTATCTGAAAGACCGACGCGGCCGAATACTCTCCACGGCGGAGATGGACCACTACGCCAACATGGTCACTGTTTTGGATGCGACACGAACAATTCAAAGCGAAATCGACGCCATCTTGCGAAGCTACGAAACCATGCCACCTTGATGCCGGAATCCTGTCCGGCCTTCACCTCGCGTAACTGCTTGTCTAGCAACAACTTCGCCTAGCTAGCAACGGCCGCCTCTGAAGTCTGAACGACATTGACCGCGTGGCCCTTTTCGCGGATACTTCGAGGAGCCGATATTATGCCTGCTTTTCCCCTCGTTTGAGCCTGAATAGCCGATGCTGCTCGCTGCCGAAATCGATTTGAAAGAGTACTGCCTGCAAGTCGCCCAACGCGCGAAAGCGGCATCGAGCGAATTGGCGTGTGTTAGTGGCGCGGTGAAGAACGCATGGCTGAAAGTCTCGGCGCTGCGGCTACGTGAGCAAACCGACAAGATCGTCAAAGCCAATGCGCGGGATCTGGCCGCTGCCCCTGGCGTTGGCTTGACCGATGCCGCCATTGATCGCTTGCGACTCGATGCGGGGCGAATCGACAGCATCGCCACCGCTCTCGAAGAGATCGCCATGCTGCCGGAACCTTGCGGCGAAGTGATCGAATCGACGATCCGCCCCAATGGCTTGGAAGTGTTGAAAGTTCGTGTGCCGCTGGGCGTCGTGTTTTTCATCTACGAGTCGCGACCGAATGTTACCGCCGACGCTGCGGCGATTTGCATTAAGAGCGGCAACGCCGTGATCTTGCGCGGTGGTAAGGAAGCGGCCCACTCCAGCCAGGCGATTGTCGATGTTTTGCGCGCAACGGCCGTCGAACAAGGCTTGCCAAGAGATGCAGTGCAAATGGTGAACGTTGCCGATCGCGAGGCCGTAGGGCACTTTCTCCAACTAGCCGATCTGATTGATGTGGCGATTCCGCGCGGTGGCGAAGGCTTGATTCGTCGCGTCGCCGCAGAAGCGAAAATGCCCGTGATCAAGCACTTCACAGGCAATTGCCACGTCTACGTCGATGCCACCGCCGATCTGGAAATGGCCCGGCAGATCACCGTGAATTCCAAGTGTCATCGCTTGGGCGTTTGCAACGCTGCCGA
>JBGSHH010000487.1:0-8566 GCA_041752355.1 Pirellulaceae bacterium
GGCAGGCAAGAGCAAGCCCACCAGCACGCCGATGATGGCGATCACCACTAACAATTCGACGAGTGTAAACCCGCGACGACGATGCATGAGAGCCTCGAGAAAATGCTAGTACCTGATAATCGAACCGAGCGAAGGTTCCCCCACCATACAGGTGTTTACCAAAAGATTCTAGCGTTTTCCCGCGAATGCAAATTTCACAAAAAGCAATTATTTCCTGACAACGACGGGCCGGTCTTGTTTCCCCGGGAAAATTCGTTCCGGGGGTGATGACAAGTGACGGTAGCACGCTCGCGCCGATTTTTTCTCGCCTGTGACCAAACGTGTCCAAGCTGCCGCGATATCTCTTCTAGTGCCCAAGCGAGGCCATCAAGCGGACAAGGAATCTAGCGAGGAGATCACTATCATGTTGCGATTCTTTCTACTGATCAGCGTGCTAGCGTCCACCGTGGGTTGCGCCCATACGCATGGCGAAATTCGTGCGGGCGCGGATCATGATATCGCGGGACCGCGCGCGGCTGTTTCGGTGGCCGCAACGTGGTAGCACCGTGCTCGAGGTCAGAAATTCGAGTTAAACAGGCTCGCCGCGCTCTTCACTTCGGATACCGGCGCGAAGAGATCCAGCCGCAGTCGTTGCGGAGTGATGGCAATGCCCAACGAGGTGGTGCCGGTGCCTGCTTCGGTGGATGGTTTGCCTGCGAGATCGATTGCGGTGTGTTCGATCGATCGAGCCAGTCGGAGATGAAAGTCAGCCGTTCGCACTGCAGGAACACGAGCGTGGAATTGCGCGAAGCGTTCATCGGCTTGCAGGCCGGCCACGTCCGATTTGACATTCGCAATCGCCTGATCCAGCAGCGTCGTATCGGAACCCAGCAACACCACCACTTGTTTGCCAACGGTTGCCAGTCGCAATTTACTCCAGTCGGGGCCCAGAAAACGACGTAACTGTGCAGCATAAACCTCGTCTTCGCCGCGCAGTTGCATCTGGATGATCGCGACGGGACGATCCGACCGCGTTTCCTGTTTTGGGAAGTAGGAAAACTTCGGCTTGATTCGCATCAACAAATCCTCTTTGAGCAAGTCGTCGCGCTGCTGAGCGAGGAGCGACTCGATCTGAACTTGCAACGCCAAGGTGCGAAAGCGCACTTCGGGATCGTTGGATGCCGTTGCTTTCTTGATGGCGGGCAGGGCAGGGGCGCCGATTAGACCCAGCTTGGTGGAGGCCAACTGCCGCGTGCGATATTCGTCTGCCCCTAAATCCTTGATCAGCGCGGCGATGGTGTTAGCATCGATCGCGATGCCAGCTTCATCGGGGGTCAAGGTGGCGGCGTTCACGAAGTGCGCCAGGCTGGTGACATCGGTCACGAATCGCTCGGCGTCGTCGGTTGCCAGAATGGCGACAAAGCTGAATTGGCCGTGGCGATCGGGGGCTTCGTTTTCGTAGAGCGCGGTGCGACTTCCTTCCAAGCGCTGCCACACTTCACCGAACACGCCCACGATATTGGGGCGATGCGCCGCAGACAGAAACGCCTGCTCGTCGAGAGGAAGTTTTGTCAGCAATAGCGAGCGCACCAACGCGGCGCTGGCATCGCCATCGCCCGAGGAAGCGTGAGCGGCCAGCACTCGCCCGCGCGGCAGGCCAGCCAGCGTCGCTGGCGTCTTGCTCCCTTGCAACTGCGTGAGAATCTCACGTGACTTTTCGCCAGCAAACTCCAGCACGAACGTCATCCCCACACCTTCTTCCAACCGCAGGCCAGCCACGAGGGATTGCAAATCATCGGCGGCGGCCGCGATCTTACGCAAGGCTTGCGACTCTTCGGCCGCCAGCTTCTTCAACTCGCTATCCAACCCGCTGATAAAATCGTTCCAGAGAGCGCCCATTTGGCGGCGATTGGCATAGAAGAGGATGTCATCAGCGGCGAGCGAGGCACGATCGCTTTCGGCGAGCGCTGCGCGCAAAGTTTTGGCAGTCGTGGCGGACTCGATGATCTTTGGATTGCCACCCATATAGAGATGGTCTTTGTGCAACGCAATGTACCGCACGATCGCGGGTGCCGTGTCCTTCTCGCGCTGGTTGCGATCAATGACTTTGCCGGTGGCCAGTTCCTCTTTGGTGAGCTTAAAGTTTTCGGCCATCGCCGCAACATCGCCCACCGGCACGGTCATCACCAGCGCATCCTCCGAGAACTCGGCTTTGAATGCCATCAAGGCGGCAGCGCCTTCGTCATCCAGCCCGCGCTGGACGCCCAAGAATCTGACGACGAAGCCGTAACCTTCCGACAAACGCATGGGAGCTTTGAGCTCCGCTTTATCGATGAGCGCATCGCCCCGCTTGGTAAGCTCCGCCACATTTCGGATCGCGATTGCCCCCACGACGTCCGCCGGAATCAAATCGAGCGCGTCTATTTTTCGCGGCGCGGCGACGGGTGGTTCGGCAGCCTGGCTGGCAGCGGCACAAAGAATAAACGAGACGATCAGGAAGAGGTTGCAGCGCGGCATTGGCAATCCTTAGAAAGTTTGGACGAAGGCGGACCACCCATCCAGGAAGAGCACCCTTGCCGGAGATTTAAGGCGCGCATTTTCCGCGGAAAGCCAGAACTTTCGTCAGCCCAAGTCGAGCGGTTGGACGCTCGCGTGGGCCCTACCTCGCCGCGCAACCTAAGTGTGCGCGGCGAATCGCGTTTCCCGGATAGCGAAACGTCAATTCGCTTAGGGCAGGTTGAACACCTTGTTGGGTGCTTTGGATTCCGCAGCGCTGATGAAGCTATCCAAGGCGAACATGGCGTACCAATCGGCCTCGGCTTCACCATTGACCTTGTCACCGGAGACATCGTCCAGGGACTGCGCGATGAGCAGATCCATGGCCGCTTGCTTCTGATTGCCGAACCAGAATGCGGCGATTTCCAGGAGCGCGTCGTCCGAATCATCCACCAGGTCGTCGGCATAGATCAGATCCGATCCCGCACCACCTAGCAGCGTGTCGAAATTGTCGCCGCCGATGAGGAAATCGAGCCCATTGCGGCCCATCAGCTTGTCGCCACCCAAATCGCCAGCCAGCGTGTCATTGCCATCGCCGCCGTCGATGGTGTCGTTGTCATCGCCGCCCCGAAGGAAGTCGCTACCAGCGGCGCCGTACAGCGTATCGTTGCCGCCGTGGCCGTAGATGAAGTCGTTACCGGCATCGCCATTGAGATTGTCCTTGCCGGGTTCGTCCGACATTTGCGGGTTGCCATCGACGTCGAGGTACTCATCGCCGTAGATCATGTCGTTGCCGTTGCCACCGCTGGCCGTGTCGTTGCCGCCACCACCATAGATGACATCGTTGCCATTGCCGCCTAGCAGTCGGTCGGTACCTTCACCGCCATCGAGCGTATCGGCATAGTTACCGCCCGCGAGATAGTCGTTGTCGTCACCACCGTAGAACGTCACCGGCAAGCCATTGCTGCCTGAGACCGTGATGGTGTCATTACCGCGATGACCATAGACGACGACCCCACTGGGGACCGCGAACTGTGGCGAGAGCGCTCCGTTGTAACGAATCCGAGTGCCGCCTTCGACGATGATGCGATCGGCGGAGTTCGTGCCGGAGACATACAGAATCCCATCCTCGACGACATACTGACTAATCGTGAGGGTGACCGTCGCGGTGTCGCTGAATTCGCCATCGGAGAGTTGATACACAAACGAATCAATGCCGACGTAGTCGGAATTAGGCGTGTAGATGAATTCGCCCGTGATTGGATCGACGATTTCGACGGTGCCATGATTGGGACCGCTCACGATCGTCACCACACCATCCTCATCGGGGTCGGTGTCGTTCGCCTTCACCGAGTTGGTGTAGGTCGAGTTCATCAAGATCGGCCCGAAATCATCGTCAACGGCAATCACGCCATTGTTGCGAACCAGCGCCACATCGTTGCCAGTGCCGAACCGATTGCCGGGGTCGTTATAGGTAATGGTGAATCTCTGACCGCCGAAAGTCACTTCGGAACCTTCCGGCAAGCCGGCGAAGGCACCGACAGTGGCGTCGCTGCTATCGTTGGCGATCAAGACGAAGACCTGGCCCTCGGCCACGGTATAGTTGGGCGTAACATTGAGCGTGGCACCATTGATGGTTACCGTGCCTGTGACGATTTGTTGATCGTAGCCAGTGCCTGGAGTCGGGCCGTTGAGCTGCGCGGCAAAGATCGAGCCACTGGAGAGCGTCAAACTGCCGGAAGCGAAATCGCCGACGGTCGTGCCTGGCGAGAGTGTCGCGCCGCTGTTGACAGTGAGCGTACCGACGATCGAACCATCGCCACCCAGCGTACCCGCCGCGACGGTGGTCGGACCGGTGAAAGTATTGACACCGTTGAGCAACTGTGTGCCGGTGCCGTTCTTGGTCAGGACGATTTGATTGCCATTGCCATTGGCGATGATGCCGTTGAAGGCGCCGCTGTGGTTGTTGTTGCCCAACCGCACGCGCGTCTGACCACCGGCCGTGAAATTGCCCACCATGACGCCGCTGCCAGTCAGAGCGCCCATGTAGAAATCGCCTGGCGCGCCGTTCGCCCAGCCGATGCCTTGATTGAGCAACTCCATCGTGCCGTTGAGCTGGATGTCGGCGTTTTGTAGGCCAATCGTGTTGTTGCCTACACCGATGCCACTGCCAGCGAAGGGGGTCGTGCTGGCGATGCCGTTGACGATCATCTGGCCGCTGAAGTCGGAGTTGTTGTTGCGGAAGTTGACACCGCTGCCAGCATTGATGGCGTTAATGGTGACCGTCCCCGAGCCTTTGAGTCCACCATCGAGGAAGAAGCCGCGACCAGCGGCACCTGTGGGATTGCTGGCGTGGTTGATCGTCGCCGCAGCTCCCGCGGGAACCGTTACCGAACCGTTGTAGACGGTCCAGTTGTTGGGATTGAGGTTCTGCAGCGTGCTGCCATTGTTGAGCAGGATCGTGCCAGCGGTGTTATTGTTCTGCACGTCGCCGCTACCGCTGAACGACATGATCGCGCCCGATGCGACGGTCGTTGGCGAGTTGTAGGCGGTGCCATTGAAGATGACCAACTGGCCACTGACAATGCTGGTGGTGCCTTGATAATTGACACTGGGCCCGGTGAAGGTTTGCGTTCCCGTGCCGCTCTTAATGATGTTCAGCTTGAATACGTGTCCGCCATCGTCTTCGTCGCGCAGAAAGCCGGCGAAGTCATAGGTGCCGCTGCCATTGAGCGTGAGCGTGGCGGCTTGCGGCGTGCCACCCCCGCCGAGTCGTTCGTTCTGCACCACCAGGAAACTCGTGGGGCTGACAAGGCCGGCGAGCGTTTGGTCGTTGCCTTGCAGATCGAAGCGCGCGTGCGGATTCTGACCGGCACCCAGGCTCATCACGACGCCGGCGCCGAATTGATTGGGGGCCATCATCCGCAGATTGGGTTGATTGGTGTTACCACCACCCATCTGCATCGGTCCCACGACCGCGAATGCGCCTCCGGACTTATTGAAGTACATATTGCCGACATCGAGGATCGTCGTGCCTGCGAAGGTGTTCGAAGCGCCGCCCGAATAGATCAAGTCGCCAGCGCCAATCTTGCGATTGGTCAGTCCGGCCGCTCCGGAAATGACGCCGGAGAGATCGAGACTGCCGGAGTTGATGAACATCGAGGCGTTGCCAGCGATGGTGATCGGACCGCTAAACGAGTTGACGCCCGTCCAACTCGCCAAAGCGCCGCGCGTGCCACCGACACCAAAACCGGAGATGGTGAGCGGTTCGTTGGCGATTGAAATCCCTGTCGTCGATTCCAGTTGCAACGTGCCGGGATTGGTGACCACCGTGCCACCAGCCGACGACCCGAGGGCCTGATTGTTGCGCACCACTAAATATCCGTTATCGACGGTCGTCAGGCCCGTATAGGTGCTGGCGCCGTCGATGTATTGCACACCGCCGCCGGTCTTGACGATGGAAAGCGCGCCGCTGCCATTGGCGAAGGTGCCGCTGAACGTGCCGCCGCCACCACTGGCACCAATCGTGAGCGTATTGCCACCGACGATATTCTGAATGGTGCCGCTGCCGGTGAGCGCGTTGATCGCTTCGCCATCGTTGTTGAGCGTGAGGAACGTGCCTGCGCCCACATCGACATTGGAGGCATCGGGAATTTGATTCGCCGTGGGGCCGACTTGCAGCGTCGTGCCAGCGCCCGTGATGACGATATTGCCGACGAACGTGTTGTTGGCTTCGAACGTTGTCCGCGCGCCGCCTGTGATCGTCAACGTGCCGACGTTGCCGCTAATCACATTGGTGTACGAGGTACGATCGGTGTTGCCAGCGGTGAGGATCGTCGCCTTATTCAAACTCAGCGTACCGGTGTAAATACTGCCGACAGCACCGACGCTGAACGTGGTGGAGCCGATCGACGTGGTGCCGGTGCCTTGATTGGCGACGGTGATGTTGTTGGCCACCGTGATCACGGTGCTGACAGGATTGGTAATCAACAGCGCCGTGTTGTTCGCGCCGGTGTTGCCATCGTTGAGGGTGACGGGGCCGGAACCCAGCGCGGTGTTGTTCCGCACTTCGACCGTCCCTTGGCTGATGATCGTACCACCGGTATAGCTGCTGGCACCGCCCAGAATTTGCGTGCCGGTACCCGTTTTGATCAGCGAGAAAGTCCCCGAGCCGTTCGAGATGGCGCCGGTGAAGGTACCCGAACCATTCGCGGCACCAACGGTGAGCGTGTTGCCACCGACGATGTTTGTTACGCCGCCGCTGCCATTGAGCGCGTTGATGGTCTCTGGGGAGTTGTTGAGGCGGAACGTTCCGTTGACCGTGACACTGGTCGTGTCAGGCAGTGCGCCACTGGCATCGTTCTGATAGATCGTACCCGCTGGCACGAGCAAATCGCCAACGAAGTTGTTTCCCGCATTGCCAAAGGTGATGCGGGTGCCAGCGATGGTGATCAAGCCCACGTTGCCGGAAATTTGCCCGGAGAAGGTGGTGCGATCGCCTGTGGCGTCGTTGAAAATCGTGGGACGATTGAGCGTGACCGGGCCATTGTGCGCCGTAAAGAGGCCGCCCGAATACGAGCCGATGGTGGCGGTACCGGAGCCTTGGCTGCTCACGATGATGGGATTGGTCGGTGTCGTGGCACCCGCAAAGAGCCAGGCGACATTGTTGCCGCCGGTATTCGCGTCGCCCAAGGTGATGGTGCCTTGCGTGCTGGCGACCGTGGCGGATTGAATGGTCCCTTGGCTGATGAGCGTGCCGCCGGTGTAGGTGTTGTTCGCATTGAGCAACATCGTGCCGGTGCCGGTCTTGGTCAGTCCGAAACCGCCAAAGGTGTTGTTCTGCAAGACGCCATTGACGATCAAATCGGGGCTGGCGTTGCCTGTGGCGTCGGCGACATTGAAGACCGTCGCGCCGAGGTTGTCATCACCGAGATTGATGGCATTGCTCGCGCCGGTGATAACGTTGATCTGCGACGCTTGCGAACCACCCACCGTGACCGTTCCCTTGAAAGCAAAAGCCGGATAAGTGGCATTCGCGCCACCGGTCAAGGCGACGGTACCGCCGTTGAGCGTGAGGTCACGGAGCGTGTTATAGAAACCGCCCGACTCCATGGTGCCGCCAGCATTGATCACGATCGGCGACGTTACGTCGGTGGTGTGACCGCCCCAGGTATCGTTGCGACCGAAGCGGAGCGTGCCGGTGTTGTTGACATTGATCGTGGAAGCGGTGCTAATGGTGCCACCACCGCCGATGAGCAGCACGCCACCGTTGATGTTTGTCGGTCCGGTGTAGGTCTGCCCGATCGTGACACTCATCGTGCCAGCGCCGGTCTTGGTGATGCCGATGCCGCCAAAGGCGTTGTTCTGCAACGTGGCGTTCACGATCAGATCGGCATTGGCGTTGCCAGTGGAATCGGCGACATTGAAAACGGTGGGGCCGAGGTTATCGTCGCCGACGCTAATGAAGTTATTGCCACCGCTAACCGTGTTGATCAGCGAAGCCTGTGCGCCACCGACAGTGACCGTTCCCTTGAATGCAAAGGCCGGAAATGCAGCGTTGACGCCACCGGTCAACGCGACGGTGCCGCCGTTGAGCGTGAGATCGCGGAGCGTGTTGAAGAAGCCACCCGATTCCATCGTGCCGCCGGCGTTGATGACGATGGGCGACGAGACATCGGAGTTATGATTACCCCAAGTGTCGTTGCGGCCGAACCGCAGCGTGCCCGTGTTATTGACGTTGATCGTCGAAGCGGTGCTGATTCCCGCGCCACCACCGATGACGAGCACGCCACCGTTGATGTTCGTGGCACCGGTGTAAGTATTCACGCCACCGAGCGTAAGCGTACCAGTGCCCGCCTTCGTGATCCCACCGGTACCGGAGATGACGCCGGCGTAGTTTGTGTTGCTGGCTTGATTGACAGTCAGCGTGTTGCCACCCAAGACCACGTGTCCGCCCACCGCGCCACCACCTGCCAGCGAGGCGACGGGCAAGTTGAAGCCGTTGAGATTGAGGGAAGCTCCCGCCGTGTTCGCCAATACGATATTGGCTGCGCCGAGATTCGCGCCCACGGTCGCCTGCGACAACGTGCCG
>JBGSHH010000488.1:0-2829 GCA_041752355.1 Pirellulaceae bacterium
CGTCGCCTGATAGTTTGCGCCGGCCAAGGCGTACGGAACCGGCGGCGCGACTGTCGTCAACTTCTTATTGGGATTGGCGCGATTCCACAATTCAACGTACTTCTCATACGGAACCAGCACCTTTTCGGCATTCTTTAAGCCATCTTCTTTCTCAGCATCGTACGGAATGATGATCGCATCTTTGGGAATATTGACGGGCCCACCGGGATCCAGCAGCGGCATTAAGTCCTTGAGGTTCTTTACTTCAATCGGCACTTGGGCCACCGCAGGCGACGCCAGCACCGCGCTCATCACCAGCGTTAGCAAGAGCGCGGCCGGTGGCGTCGCGACATGGGGCGTCGCCATGGCGCTATTAGCTTTCGCGAGCGACCACTGCCAAACATGGCAGATGATCGACGCGATGATAAAGTACGGAATCAGCAGCAACGCCCCGAAGAAGCAAGCGTCGAATAGGGGTGCCAGCGCATCGAACATCGAAGTCACCAAGAGCGGTAACGTACCCAACAACATCATGCCCAGCACAAACATCACACGCTGACGCAACGGCTTCCAAGTCAGACTCACGCCGATGAGAAAGACCAGCCACTGCACACCCAGCGCCACCCAAGCGATCCGCGATTGCTTGACCACCTGCGCTTGCAACACGGGCGCTTCGCCGAGACTATGAAACGTGGTGGCAGGACCAGTAGAATCGTTGGCGATATCGATCCGCAAACTACTCAGCCCTTGCTCCGCCCAGCGACTGCCAAATTTACCACCCTGCTCTTCCCCTTGCTCGTCAGGTCGCTCAGGCGACGTCTCCGCTTGGGGAGCATCTTCAGGAACTGGCTCCCTTTTCGGTTCCGGCTGAGCGCCCGGCTGGGGTTCCTCCATCGCCTCAGGCGGCGGCGTTGCTGCTGGCGCGTTCGGTTCGACAGGTTGGGCGGTTACCACAGGGGGACGCGCGTCTTGCGTCATTTCTTCTGGCGTGAACTCTTCGATATCCGCGCTCTTGGACTGCTCTATCTGCGGACCTCGTCCTGGCGGTGCTTCGGATTTGTATTCCCTCGAGCGGGACGCGTCCAAGTATGTTGTAGCATCCGTAAAGCCGCTGTCAGATTCTCCTTCCCAACGTGAAGAGCGATTGGCGGAACTCCTTGATGCCGACCTCCAATTGCTGCCACGGGTCGTCGTCGCTAACTCCCCTAACCATTTCATCGTCCGAACCAGCGCCACTTCGTGCGGTGGAACTTCGCTCGAGTAGACGGAACCGGCGGTGTGGCGAATTTGATAGCCTGTCGGCAGGATCAGCGTCCACACGAGATTCGCTTGCGGTATCTCCGTGACACTGTCCGCCACAACGGCCAACAAATTCGGCGCGTTGGCCTCCACTTCGCCTTGTGCACCAAACGCAGGCACCGGTGTTTCATAAACAATTTGCAACTTTCGCGCGATCGTTTGCGTCTGTGCCGGCAGATTCACGAGCAAGCGATCGGGGCCATTCACTATCGTCTGGCGTTGCGGCTTCACGGGCTGGCCATCGAGAAATACCGACCACAGGGTCGATTTGCTCGGCAAGCGGACTTCGATCTGCATGCCCTTCGTCATTAAGTCATACCGCGCGACCGATTGACTTGTGCCATTGCGCGAAACGCGCGTCACCAGTTCGGCGCGCTGAATGAGCGCCGCAGGCAATGCGTACTGCGCGCGGCGTAGCACATCGACGGTGATCGTCTCGTCCGTACCCACATAGCCGTAAGCTCCTACCAAGCGCGCTGAGATCGCGTATTGCGACGCACCATACAACTCACCCACATCGACGGCGCGCGGATGCTTCGTTGGCAGGATATCGAGATCGGCGCTCCCTTCCACGCCGACCAGTGCTGCTTGATGCTCGACATTCTCCGCTTGCAAGAGCGGCAACGCGAGCCCTTTGGGCTCCGGCTGTTCGTAGCGCTGCGTAAACTGAACCTGCAAACGCACCTCGCCACGCTGACGATTCGCCAGTTGCACCACCCACCGCCGGCGACCATCAACTACTTGCCCGGTGGTTTCCTTCACCACCGTTGGCTCGATGCCGCTGATAGAGATTTCCTTGGGCGTTCCTTCCGGCAGCGAAAAGACAACTTCCCGCGCGCGGGCGTCGCGAACTTGATAATGGATTTCGTAGAACGCTCGCAGGCTATCGGTTTCCAGCTTGAAAAAGTCATACACTTCCGCCGCTAGCGACGGCGCGATGCGCTCGATCACGAGCGGTGCCGCGATGGGCCGCGCTTCAAAGCGATAGGCGAGCGCAACGTCCTGATCACCCGTGACCAGCAGCTTGCGTTCTTCATCGGATAGCGCCGTCAGACCTTGTAATTGATCGGGGCGAGCGGTGAGATCATCTTCGACAGCGACGCCGATCGCGCCACTTTCCGACGTCGCACCGGCCAAGGTGAACTGCGGGAACTCGATTTGTTGAGCGGTCCAGTTATCGAGCCAGCCCGGCGGCGCGCTGACGGCCACAAAGCGAATCGAACGCTGCTGACCAGCATCCACGCTTTGAGGCAAGCGCGCGAAGTAGCGCGACGTCCCCTCTTCGCCTGCATAGCGCTCAATGTTCAGCGGTGCGCCATCGGCATTCATCATACTGGTCACTTGCCAATTCGCAGGGCAATTCAAGCGCAGTTCAAACAGGTCTTCCGCTTGCGGTGCCAGTACGAACTGGCCGGAGATGCGCAGTCCTTGATCGTTGACGACCAGCAGCGCGCTGGACGTGACGATCATCTCCGAAGGGGGTTTAGTAATGCTGGCCGAGAGCGAGTAATCGGCACCTGGCGCGTAATACGTAACCACTTGGCGGACGCG
>JBGSHH010000489.1:0-2862 GCA_041752355.1 Pirellulaceae bacterium
TGAAGATTCAGTGAGCAAATCGCGGCGGGATCGGGGTACTGCCGAGCGATTGTGGCCTTATTGCCCCAAGTCCCAGACAAGGTTTAATCCAGTGACAATTGTCCGCGTAGGTACGAATAAGAAGTTCGCCGATGGTTGGGCTAACGTGTTCGGCAAAGGCACCAAATCGGCCAGCAGCAAGCCCGCCGCCAGCACCAAGAAGAAGGCCGCTCCTAAAAAGAAAGCCGCCAAAAAGGCGAAGAAGTAATCCACGCGCAGCCTCGGTGCCGCCTCAGCTTTTCAGCGGCGCAACGAAGACAGCGCTCGGCGTGTGATCGCGATCCACCTGCCAATGAGCCGCTGGTCTTTACTGCGCCATGTGCCGCGCCAACTCCTCCAGCAACTTCACCGCTTCTGGCGAAAAAGCATCCTTTTCGGTGCTCCAGAAGTTGACCGTGGCGGCATGGTCCCCAACCTTCACCGGCACATGCAAGCTGGAAGCGACGCCGCGCGCCATCAGCTTGAGATCGAGTTCGGTGGCTTTATCGAGATCAGGCTGCAGCGTGCTCTTGTCGCTGCCGATTGCTTTTGACAGTGCCGTCCCACGTGCGCCGACTTTGATCCCTGCATCGCCGATTTGCTTCTTGAGCCCGGGTTCTTGCAACACATAGCGAACTTCCAGCGTCTCGCCATCGAGCACGGTCAAACACATGCGGTCAAGTTGCGGAAACTGCGAGCGCACCTCTAAGCCGAGCTTGGTGAATTGCTGCTTATCTTTGGTTGCTCCCGACGCCAGCGTTTTGAGCTTGGCTTGCAAGTCGTGCTGGCCTGCTTTGTAGCTCGCTAAGAATTCATCCGCCCGTCGCGCATTGACTTTGGTCAGATCCTGATCGGCAAGTGTCATATCGAAATAGCCGATCATCATCTCTTCCCAAGTTTGATCCCCCCAACGCACCTTCGCCAAAGGATCGGGATTCGCCAGGTTCTCTTCCGAGTTGTCAAAATGCGCCACGCAGTGCAGGCGAGTGCCGGCTGGCATCTTCTTGGGTTCAGCGAAAGCATAAGCATTCTGCCACGCAAAATCGTAATGCGGCACGTCCAGCAGCACTTCGGACTTGCCGTTGGGATAGATCGCTTCGTACTTGAATGCCTTGCCGCGCAAGTGCATGTGGGGAAACATCGCGAGCATCAATGAATCGCGCTGGAACGTGAAGTTCGCTTCCACGCGGTAATTGCTCGCGCCAGGAGGAATCTCAAACCGCTGCGTGGCGGCTTTCTCGGTGGCAACTTCCTTCTTCACGGTCGTAGGATCGGCGAATTTGAAGCCGACACAACTACGATCGTTTTGGGCTTTCCCATTGGGGGTATAGTGCATCTGAAAGACGATCTTCGAGCCGGCCGGCACGAACTTGGCCAAACCTGTCGGTAGCTGCAGCGGTTGCGCGCCGGGGGCGGTCGCGGTGAGCCATTCCGAATGCAGTGAACCGACTCCTGGCTTGCCACGTCCAGCGCCAGGCGCTAGACCGACAATGATGTGATGCACCACTTCGCGACTGCCAGGGCGGCACTCGGCGGCTTGAATCCATTTGTCTTCCTTGAAGCCGGGATCGACCACAAAGTACTGATAGCGCACTTCGCCCCGGGCGGGGACGTTGTACCCTTTGTCCGAAATATAGATCACCTGATCCGGCTCGCCGATCCGCCAACCCTCGACATACTTCGTCGGCTCCGGCAATTGCTTGGGATCACCTTCCGGCGCGCCAGCCGCGACCCATTCGTGGATCTGCTTGATCTCTTCGTCAGACAAGCGGACATCATTAGCGAACTTGCCATGTGCGGGATCGGCATGCCACGGCGGCATGCGGCGCTCCTGCACTACTTCATCAATCATCTCCGCCCAGCCGACCACTTCCTCGTAGTTGGTCAGCGCGAAGGGACCAATCTCGCCTGCGCGATGGCATTCGACGCAGCTCTTTTGCAAGATTCTGGCGATTTGATTCGAGTAGGTCACCGTGCTATCGGACTTTGGTGTGAGCACGCGTCCGATGTGGCAACCCACCGCTTCCGCATGCGGCGTGCTTACATCCTTGCCGGCGAGCAATTGATCGAGGGCGTCGGTCAGATAGTTTTGTTCCGCGGCAGGTCGTTCTTTGCCGTAGGTGTATTTGTCATCGATTCGACCCTGGTAGCGAATCTTGCGATCGGCATCCAAGACGGTCACTTCCGGTGTCCGTTGGGCACCTAGCAGATCGGCGACTTTGTTGCCTGGGTCTTTGAGCAGCGGGAATTCGATTTTGAACGTACGTTCGAAGTGCGTCAGTTCCGCCAACGAATCTTGCAGGTTGGAATCGATGGCGACAACGGTCACCCCCTGGTCCTGATACTGCTTGGCAATTTCGGTCAAACGCGCGACGTACAGCTTCGCCAAAGGGCATTCCACGCCAACAAACGCCACCACGACGACCTTGCTCGCTTTCCAATCGGCTAAGGCGTGTTGCTTGCCGCGCACGTCGCCGAGAGAGAAGTTCTCGATCTGCTTGCCCAGCATGGGGGGCGGTTCGGCGCCAGCAGCAACCAAGGGAAACGACAGCCCTAACACGAGCATCCCAGCCAAAAGACGATGCATAGCTCAGATTCCCTCTGTATTCCGCCGCTGATTGAGATCAAACCGTTGTAGTTAAAACCCCGCGTTAGGGACTACGGTTTCGACGGCGCGGTTTTTCGTAGGGCGGTTCGAGCCCTCTCCTACCAAAAGCACTACGCCTCTGGCTCGGGATCCGCTTCATGCTCATGCCCGCAATCGCCATCGTTCCCTTTGCACCAGGCTTCCACGGCGGCAATCACCCGATCGCGCTCCACAGGCGAACTTGCCCAGATCGATTC
>JBGSHH010000490.1:0-5084 GCA_041752355.1 Pirellulaceae bacterium
TCGTCGAAAGTAACCAGTCCACAGGGATCCTGCTGATGCACCATCAAATAGCAGAGCGACGCCGCCAGGCAGATTGCGTAATCGAACTTGGTAAGTTCCTGGCGGTAGGTGTAGGCCATCGACTGGCTCAAATCCAGCACCAGATAGCCAGTGATGTTGGTTTCCGCTTCAAACTTTTTGACGTAGTACTTGTCGGTTTTGGCGAAAACGAGCCAATCGATATCCTTAGGATCGTCGCCGCTGGTGTACTTACGATGTTCGCTGAATTCGACGGAGAACCCATGAAACGGACTGGCATGCAAGCCCTGCATGAACCCCTTCACCACGAACTGCGCGCGCAAGTCGAGCCGCTTGATCTGATTGATCACCTCCGGCTTCAGGTATTGTTCGACGTTGCTCATGAGTGGTGGCGCGCGATGCGAACCTGACTCTCGACCGAGTAGGGAGTAAGGAGTGGGGAGTAGGGAGTTAGTAGATCGGTCATTTGTCCGACAGCTTCCATTGATCGGCGTTCACGATCATGTTGACTAGCATGGCGAGGATCTCGTCGTACTGCTTGTAGAGTGCTATGGCTTCGCTGCGCTTTAGGTACTTGCATTCAACGGCATGTTGAATCCAGCATTGCGTCTCAGCAGACTCCGCTTCCGAATCATTGAGTTTGAGTGCGAAGCTGTTCACATATCTTCGCTTTCGCCAGGCCTCTGCGATATTCGCGGTCACTGATCGCGCTGAACGTCGAATCTGGTCCGTTAGCGCGTAGGTCTCCGCTTTGGGAAACGACTTGCTCGCTTCAAACACGCACATGGATGCGGCAAACGCCTTCTTGTACACTTCTAAATCGGTGTGTCGCTGCGCATAGTTTGTTCGCTTCGCCATGTCTTACTCCTCCACTCCTTCACTCCTCACTCCCTACTTCCTCACCGTCCCGGCACGGGCGGCGGTGTGGGTGGACCAGAGGCAGGCGGCGCGGCGGGTGGTGGTGGCGGCAGAGGAGCTTGCTGCGGCGCGGCTTGCTGCGAATACTTCGGAATCTCCGGCTCAGGAATCTCTTTCAACAATCGCAGGATGATGTCCTCGGTCGTCATTCCTTCCGCCTGCGCTTGGAAGTTCGTGCTGAGGCGATGACGCAGCACTGGTATGGCGATCTTGCGCACATCTTCGATCGCCACACTGAAGCGCCCTTCCATAGCCGCGAGCGCTTTGCCGCCGTTGATGAGGAACTGTCCAGCACGTGGTCCGGCACCCCAATCGACCAGATCGCGCACAAACTTCGGCGCACTGGGGTCCTTCGGTCGCGTGGCGCGAACGATGCGGGCGACATACTTGATGATGTACTCGCTCACCGCCACGCTGCTCACCAACTTTTGTAGGTTCACAATCGCGCGGCCCGACAGCACCTTGCGGACTTCAGGCTTTTCATTACGGCTCGCCGCCGAGAGAATCTTTTCTTCTTCGTCGGCGGTGGGATAACCGACTTTGATATTGAACATGAACCGGTCCAGCTGCGCTTCCGGCAGCGGATAGGTTCCTTCTTGTTCGATCGGATTTTGCGTTGCGATAGTGAAGAACGGGTCAGGCAAGTCGTAGGTGGTGCGTCCGACCGTCACCTCGCGCTCTTGCATCGCTTGCAGCAGAGCGGCTTGCGTTTTGGGGGGCGTGCGGTTGATTTCGTCCGCGAGCAGGATGTTGGTGAAGATCGGGCCTTCGACAAAGCGAAAGCTCCGCTTGCCATGCTCGTCTTCTTCCAAGACGTTCGTGCCGGTGATATCCGAGGGCATCAAGTCGGGCGTAAACTGAACGCGCTTGAAGCTCACATCCAAAATGCGCGACAAGGTGCTGACCATCAACGTCTTCGCCAGGCCCGGAACACCTTCCAACAGGCAATGCCCACGGGTGAAGATGGCGGCGAAGAGTTGCTCGATGACTTCATTTTGGCCGACGATCACCTTTTGCAACTCTTGCTGCATCACGTGGCGATGCTGGCTGAACTCTTGCAAAATCTCGCCGAGACTGCGCTGTTTGACGGTCGACACGGGGGTTCCTTTTCGGCGCGAAAGCTGTACGCAGGCCAAGTGGAGAGTAGGGAGTGGGAGAGTGGGGAGTTTGTTAAGGCTAGCAAACTCCCTACTCCGGCACTCGCTACTCCCTACTTCGCCGATGAGAGATAGACCTGAACTCGATTGTAGGGCTCAATCGCTCGAACAGCAATGAACAGACAAGCGCATTGCCGACGTAACCATTGAAACCTAAGATATTTAAGTTGCGCAAAGCTCCCAGGCTAGCTAAGGACATCGCGATGCTGAAGAATACCACGCTACCTTTGGTGGTGATGCTGTCGATTCTAATGATTGCGCCGCGCTTGCCGGCGCAACAGGCGGCGCGTCCAGTTGAAGGTGTCAACGCCGAACAAGTACGTGAAGGCATTCGCCGCGGTGTCGAGTATCTCTACTCGCAGCAGTACAAAGACAAAGGTCATTGGTTCGAGCATCCTGGCCAGCCCGGCGGTGTGACGTCGCTGGTGGTACTTGCACTCTTAAGTTCGGGGGAGGATCCCAAGAGTCCCGCCATGCAGCGCGCGCTGCAATATGTGCGCGGCATCGAAAAGCCAGGCGAGCAGAGCATGGTTTATTCGATCGCATTGCAGACCATGGTGCTTTGTGCCGCCGAGCCGGATCGCGATCGCCTGCTGATTGCTCGCAACGCTCGTTGGCTGGAGACCGTACAGATTCGCAATGGCGAACGAATGGGTGCCTGGGGATACTCCGCGCGGCAAGGGGCCGGCGACAACTCCAACACACAGTTCGCGCTGCTCGCCCTGCACGAAGCGGAACGGGTTGGCGTGGAAGTGAACGAGCAGACCTGGCAAACCGCGCTCAACTATTGGCTTAAGACGCAAAAGCCGGATGGCTCCTGGGGCTATTTCGCGGGACAAGCTTCGACGGGTAGCATGACCTGCGCCGGCATCGCTTCGGTGATCATGTGTAGCGGGGCGCTACACAAAGGCCCCGCCAGCGTGCAAGGTGACGCGGTTCGTTGTTGTGGGCAAAGCGAGCAAGACAAAGCGGCCGAACAAGTCGAGAAAGGCTTGGAATGGCTCGGGAATCATTTCTCGGTCAGCTACAATCCCGGCGCGGGAGCCGATGGCGGTAACGCGGTGGGCGCGGGTTGGCAGCTGTATTATCTCTACGGCATGGAACGGGTCGGACGCATGTCTGGACGGCGCTTCTTCTTCACGCGCGGCATCGATCCGCAAGATCCCACCCGACGCGATTTTGTCGAAGCCCGTGACTGGTATCGCGAAGGTGCCGACAAACTCATGGAAATGCAGAACCCTGTCGGCAACGGCTATTGGAAAGGTGCCGGCCATGCGGAGAGCAACGAAGTGATCGGCACGTCACTGGCGCTGTTATTTCTCGCCAAAGGACGCCGTCCAATCGTGATGTCGAAAGTCCGTTACTCCACTACGCCTGATTGGAACTTGCATCCGCAAGCGGTGGCCAATCTGGTGCGACGGGTCGAAAGCAAATGGAAACGCGATCTCACCTGGCAAACTTTCGATCTCAATCCGCGCCAATTCGAAAGCTTGCAAGGCAACTCGCTTGGACAGATGAAAGATAAGCAACTGGCCGACATGCTCGAATCGCCGGTGCTGTTCATCAGCGGCAGCCAGGATTTTACCTGGACCGAAAATGAAGTCGAGAACCTTCGTCGCTACGTCGACAATGGCGGTTTCATCTTTGCGGAAGCATGCCATGGCAATGGCTGCAATGGTTTGGCGTTTGATAGCGCGTTTCAGCGCGAGATGGCGCGAGTCTTTCCCGAAAGCAAGCTGCGCAAGCTGCCGCCTGATCATGCCGTGTGGTTTGCGCAACAACGCATCGATCCGAAGTATCTGCCGAAGGATATGTGGCTGTATGGTATCGATGCGTGCTGTCGCACGAGCGTTGTCTATTGCCCGCAAAGTTTATCGTGCTATTGGGAGTTGCATCAGCAACGCAAAACGAACTATCCCGAGCGCGTCGCAGGCGAGATCGAGACTTGCCTGCGGATTGGTGAGAATGTGCTGACGTATGCGACGAATCGCGAACTCAAGGACAAACTCGATCGCCCTCAGGTCACCATCACCGATAGCGGCGCAAAGGCCGACGAACGCAATGTGCTGGCGATCGCCAAATTGAGTCATACCGGCGGCGCGGACGACGCACCGCACGCGCTGACGAATTTGCTGCGTGTCGTGGAAAAGCAAGTTGACCTGCGCGTCAGCTTGGAGCAACATTTGTTGCCACCGACCGACGCGGAACTACTCAATTATCCCATCGTGTTCATGCATGGTCGCCGGTCGTTCCAGTGGTCGCCTGCCGAGCGCAAGGCATTGCAAACGTATTTAGAGCGTGGCGGCTTTTTGTTTGCCGATTCAATCTGCGCCAGTCAGCAGTTCACCGACTCCTTCCGCCGCGAGATGAAGGCGATGTTTCCCGAGGCGAAACTCGTTCGGCTATCGATCGATCATCCGTTGCTGACGACCGAGTATCGCGGCTTCGATTTGCGCTCTGTTACTGTCCGCGATCCCCAGAGCCGTGGCGATGATGGATTAGAAGCAAAACTGACCAAGACGGAACCCACTCTCGAAGCCCTCGAAATCGATGGCCGCATCGCCGTGGTCTTCTCGCCGTTGGACATGAGCTGTGCACTGGAGAATCAATCATCGTTGGAATGCAAAGGCTATGTGAAAGCTGATGCCGCGAAGATTGGCGTGAATGTGATTCTGCAGGCGTTGCAGCAGTAGCGAGAAGGAAAGTCCCATTTCACTCCCCTCCTCATTCCCCACGTTCTCACTCCGTCAATCTTATCAACAACGGCAACACGAGCAAATTCCCCACTAAACCGCCAAGCATGGCCAGACTGACGAGCGCGCCGAAATAGATCGTGGGAATGAATTCACTCAGCGCCAACACGCTGAAACCGACGACGAGGGCCAGCGTGGAAAAGACCAGCGCGCGGCCAACCCCTTGCTGGGCGATGTGCAGTGATTCAATCGTGGAAGTGCCTTGTCGCTTAGCGCGCGAGTACGACAAGATGTAGTG
>JBGSHH010000491.1:0-5418 GCA_041752355.1 Pirellulaceae bacterium
CTTGCTGTTGGATATCCGACTGGGAAACGGTAAACTTGGGGCGATGCATGGCTCCCTCCGTGGATGTTGACTGTTGCAAGCAACAGTCTGCGGAAGAGCCATGCATTCTCAAATATCAAAAAGTGGGAAGTACTGAAGAATATCTGCCCCACCTTGTGATCTAGCTGTTGTTGAGTTCCGTCATGATGTCGTCAGAAATGTTGTAGTTAGCGGCCACGCTTTGCACGTCGTCGTGATCATCGAGAGCATCCAGTAGCTTGAGTACCTGGCGTGCTGTATCGAGATCCAAATCGACGGTGGTCGAAGGCAGTTGCGTGACTTGCGACGACTCCACCTCGATGTGGGCATTGGTGATCGCTTCGGAAACGACGAGATAGTTCTCGGGTGAGGTGAGGACTTCGAACTTATCGCCTTGCAACTTGATATCGTGGGCACCCGCTTCGATGGCGATCTCCATGAGTTGTTCCTCGCTGGTCTTGGAGGAGGAAACCACGATCAGACCTTGGCGCTCGAATAAGAAGGCGACGCAGTTAGACTTGCCGAGTTCACCGCCGTGGACATTGAAGATTCTGCGTATTTCCGGCGCGGTGCGATTGCGATTGTCGGTGAGGATATCGCACATCACCGCGACACCGCCGGGACCATAGCCTTCATATAGGAGTTCTTCGACCGTTTCATCGGCGCCGAGTTCGCCGGTTCCTTTTTTAATCGCTCGTTCGATATTGTCCTTGGGCATGGACAGGGAGCGCGCATCGAGCAGCGCTTTGCGCAAGCGAACGTTGGCGGTGGGATCGCCGCCACCCATCCGCGCCGCGACGGTGATCGCGCGGGCGAGCTTGCCCCACATCTTGCTCCGCTTGCTATCGACCGCCGCCTTGCGGTACATGATATTGGCGGCGTGGGAATGTCCGGCCATGTTGACTAACTATTCAATCGCGAGGAAATGTACGACGGGCGAGGTTACTTTTTCAGATCAGCGAGTTTGGTTTTGGTGGCTTGCGCTTTATCGGCTTCCTTTTCCTTCTCGAACGCCTGCACCGCTCTTTCATACGAAGCTTGCGCTTTGTCGAGTTGCTTCGCCTTGGCATAGGCGTCGCCGAGATGATCAAGGATCACGCCATCGGGCTCTTTCAAACTGGCGGCCTTTTCTAACTCAAGGATCGCTTCCTCGTATTGGCCCACTTGATAGTAGGCCCAGCCGAGACTATCGCGGTAGGCTTGATTCTCGGGTTCGGCTGCGACGGCGGCTTGGGTCATGGCTAGCGCACGCTGCGGACGCTCGCCCCGCTCCGCCCAGAGGTAACCCAGATCGTTCAGCGCGCCGACATCCTCGGGGAATTCGTCGAGTACTTGCTCCAGCCACTCGATGGCTTCCGCGCGGCGATCGTTCTGCGCACAGAGATTGGAAAGCACCAGGCGGGCTTCACGCAGGGCTTCACGCACTTCGTCGGACTTATGGTCTTTGTCATGCTTGGCGATCAAAGCGAGATAGTTCTTCTCCGCTTCGGCATAACGCTTGGCGTGGTATTGAATCCATGCCTGGCGACCAAGGAGGCGCAGGTTGTTCTTGTTCTTCGCCAAGGCGTCATTCAGCACGCCGAGCGCTTCGTCGGTCTTGCCTTGCATTTCGAGCGCGCCGGCGAGGAAGTATTGCAGGAGTTCTGCACGTTCGGGGATCCACTTATTGTCGATCGCTTGCCGAAAGACTTTCTCGGCGCGGGCGTTCTCGTCGGCCTGGAAAAGCTCCAAGCCCCACGCGAGGACCGCTTCCGCTTTGGGAGACTTCGTCTTTGCAGTGGGAAGCTGCTCCACAACAATCGCGTAGAACTCATCGCCAGCATCGAAGTCTTTCGCTTGCATCGCCAGCGCGGCGATTGCCAAAGCTTCGCCAGGGGGCAGTTTATCGGCACCGGCGTGCTTCTTTTCGCGCGCGGCGGAGATCAACTTTTGCATGAGGGCATTGTCTTTGACGAGCTCTGGGCCCGCATCGCCGATCGCCGCGAGCGAACCGGTTTTGCCAATCGACTGGCCCAGCACGTCGAGCAGTTCAGCCACCTTCGCTTGGCGATGATAGATGGTGACGAGTTCTTCGGCGACTTCGGAGGTGACTTCCTTATCGAACGATTTACGCAGCACAACGAGGGCGTCGTCTAGCTTATTCGCTTGCCGCAATGCGCGACCATAAGCGAAGGCGAGTGCTTGGTTGTCATCATCGGCGGCGGCCAACGTTCTCAGCTTATCGAGCGATTGCGCCTTGGCTTGCGCCTCGTCGCCGAGCTTGGCGGTGAGTGTTTCTTCCCACAGGTCGTAAGGCTCGACGGCGGCGGAAGTCGCTTTCGCATGGAAGTATTTGTCCAGCTCCTTGAGAGCGTCGTCGAAGCGCTTCTGCTCAAGGCGAATGCGGGCGATCAAGTAGGCCAGTCTCGGCTCGTCGGCTTTGAGTTCGTTCGCCTTGCGGAACATCGCTTCGGCGTCGTCGAACTTCTCCGCTTGCAAAAACGATTCGCCTAGCAGCGTGTAAGTGCCGTGCGCATTGCCGAGGATGATCTTTTGGAGTTCTTCGGAAAGGTTAAACTTCTGGGGATCGACGATGGCATCGCGCACCCGCCCGAAAGCTTCGGCCGCAGGCTGAAAATTACCTGCCAGAAAGTGCAGCCTGCCGATTTCCAAGTGCAGCAAGATCGCCGTGACATCGTCGGCATCCTTTTGCAACTCGAACGATTTCTCATAGAGCTTAAGCGCTCGGTCGTACTGTTGTTCGTCGGTTAGATGCATTGCCAGTCGTCGCAGCAGCAAGGCATCCTTGGGATTGCGCTCGGCGGCGATGACGGCATAGCGAGCGGCTTCGTTGTTGTGACCCAATTCAAATGCCAGTGGCACGATCTCGTCCAGGATCAGGACGGCGTCCGGATCGTTGCGATAAGCGCGCTCGTAGCGCCGCAAGGCGCCATCGAAATCTTCCCGTTGGAAGAGTAGGCGGCCATGTGCGAAAAGCGCGGAAGCGTGGACGCGATCGAGCTCGGCTTCGTCCCGAGGACGCGCGGGAACCAGGATCGCCGGGGCGTCTTCCCCTTCTTGCGCGAATCCCGACCCAGGCGACGGCTCGGCCAAAACGCTGGAACTCGCGAAGGTCAGCGAGACTCCGAGCAACAGGACACAGCGATAGCGGCGCAACATGCGGATGGTCCCCTCGGGAAAAAACGGGCGGGCGGACGGGGCGAGGAATGCGCCGTCGCACACCAACATTTTACCACGAGACGCCACCACGGTTATCGCGGCTTCTTCTTCGAAAGCCCCTTGGAGACAGGCTTTTTGCCATCGTCAGGCTTTTTCTTGGCTTCCGGTGGCGAAGCCTTCTTCTTGGCGGGAGGCTCCACGGCTTTGGCGGGCTTGGCAGGAGGCGCCGACTTGCCTTTGCCGTCGGAACCTTTGGTGGGCTTGCCTTTGGCGTCTTTGGGAGGAACTTGCTTGGAAGGCTGTTCGAGGGCAGCAGCCTCTTTGGCGGCGGCTTCTCGCGCGGCGATACGTTCTTTGCGCGCGGCAACCTTCGCTTCGTCCGCGAAGACTTCTTTGCGACTAAGCCGAGCGGCGATCCGCTCTTTGGCGTCGGGCGCGACTTCCGTGAGAATCGACCGCATCTTGGTGGAGCTTGGCGAGGCGAGAAAATCGTTAGCGAGCTGATGGAGTTCCGCAAAGAACTCGCTCCCCTTCGTCTTGGGAATCGCCCGCTCGATGCCGGGGATCAAACCTTTGGTGGCTTCGGCTTCGGAGATGATGCCGAGCACCACTAACACATCGAACGTCCCTTCATCGGCCGCAATCGCATGTCCACCTAGACCATGTTGCGTGACATAGGCGAGGCCAAAGGTCGAAGCACCGAACTTCTCCAAATCCTTTACCGACTTGCCGAGATTTTGTTTCTTCAGCGGTTCCAGATCGAATTCGTAGATCGCGTCGAACATCCCTTGCAGAATGCGCTTGATCCGCGAGGCGGCCGCTTGGGGACTGGGCAACGGAGCGAAAACTTCCGCCAATTCCGCAGCACTGGTGACACGAACTTCGTTCCAGTCGAAGTAGGTTTGTTGCAACTGCGCGAATGCTTCGTCCGCTTGCTCAAACGACGCCCCTTCCAAACAACTGGCGTACAGCAGGTGTTCCAGCAACGTACGATCCGGCGTGGGGACCGGCTTGTAGTGCTTTTTGAGAACCTTCTGCAGTTTGGAGATCAGCGAGGCGCGATTGGGACTATTCATGTTGAGCGAGGGGTGCGAATGCGAGCGTGGCGGGAGGGGAGCAAGGTAACCGTGCAACACTTAGTCTTCACGAGAGTCATCGTCTTCACTCATTTCATCTGCCTCATCCTCTGCAGCGAGCGAAGCTTCAGAATTAGCCGATTGTTCGTCCAATTCGGCTTTGTCGTTGGGCTCGGCTTTGGGGAGGAGTTCGCTCAGCATGCGGCTAACCTCGAGCGACTTCTTCACACCTTGATCGAGAACGAACGTGAGCTTGGGGATATAGCGAGTTTCGATCTTCTCGCCGATGCATTGCTGCAAAAAGCCAGCTGCGTTTTGCAGGCCACGCAGGCCCAGAGCCTGCTTCTTTTCGTCGCCCATGATGGAGACATGCACTTTGGCTTGACGCATGTCAGGCATGACTTCGACCGCAATCACCGTGACATCGCGGACGCGCGGATCCTGCAACTCCAGCAGGATCGCCGAACTAACGACTTCACGAATGGCGGAGGCGGCTTTTAAGGTGCGACGTGACATGAATCCACAACGGACAGAGGCTGAGCGAGTTTACTTAGAGCGAACGAGCGATCTGTTCAATCTTGTAGGCTTCCAACACATCATCTTTCTTGATGTCGTTAAAGCCTGACAGACGAATACCGCACTCCATGCCGCGCGGCACTTCCTTGACATCTTCCTTTTCGCGGCGGAGCGAATCCAGCGGATAGTCGCCAATGGTGCGACCATCCCGATTGACGCGAATGCGGCAGTTGCGTTCGATCGAACCCGACACCACATAGCAACCGGCGATGGCGCCGATGCGACTGATGGTGAAGACTTGCTTGACCAACGCGCGACCCAGTTCCAGGACACGCTCTTCCGGCTTGAGTTTGCCGGAAAGCATGGCTTTGATGTCGTCGGCCACCTTGTAGATGATGTCGTATCGACGAACCTCCACTTCGTACTGATCAGCCTGACTGCGAGCGGCGTCATCGGGAATGACATTGAAGCCAATCACGACCGCGTCCGAAGCACGAGCCAACGCGATATCGGCAACCGTGATGCCACCGACCGCTGCTTGCAATACTTTGACCTGCACTTCGGGATGTTCGAGCTTGGCCAATTCCTTGAGCAAGGCTTCGATCGAGCCGCGCACGTCCGCCCGAATGATGAGGTTGAGCGTGACCTT
>JBGSHH010000492.1:0-1853 GCA_041752355.1 Pirellulaceae bacterium
GATCCCGCGCGCTTCAAATCGAAGAGCTGCAACACACCGCTGGGTGGCGTGGAACTGCAAGGCAAGGCCGTGCATGTGATTGTCGGCGGCGTGCTGAAGTTTTGACTTGGTCCCTTCTCCCAGTGGGAGAAGGTGGCCGAGGAACGAGGCCGGATGAGGGTTTTCAAATCCTAGTGAGGCTAACGAGAATGCGTATCCCACGATCCTCTAAACCCTCACCCCAACCCTCTCCCACGGGGAGAGGGAGCAGGAAGACCATTTTGTCACAGTTCACGCACAAACGGCTTGCGCAATTCGACATCACCAAACGTAATGAAGACGAGCGTGCTGCCAGCGGGACCACGATAAGCACCTTGAGCAGCACACAACTTGCAAGCCAGCGCGGTCATCGCCCAGGCGTCGTTTTCTTCGCCAACCCATTTCGTGGCGGTGAGTTTTTCTTCGCCGATTTGCTCGCCATAGGCTCGAACTCGGGCGGCATCGCGTCGCATGCTTTCTGCGATCGAAGGATTGTTCCAGGCCCACATCCACGTGTTGTCGCGGGTGTCAAACGTGCCAATGATTTGCGCCGGCGCGCTCGCGATCAGGCCATCCTCCAGCACGATCACCAACTGCCCTTCGTCCTGATCCAGACTCCAGTCGTGCGCTTCATGCAATCGCCACGCAGCACAGTGAGCTTGGGTCTTGAGGCGGAGCTCCTCACCCGCGGCGACCAAGAGTTCTTCATAGGGGAGCGCCGCATACGTGCGTTGAGCGCTACCGAACCAACGGTCCAAGATGCTCATGATAGGATCCTCCGCCACTGTCCCAATCGATACGATCGGAAATCTCGGTGCATGATAGCGACCCAGCAGACCAGTAACAACAGACGTCGCCCTGCCCATTGATTGCCGGAATGGCGAACTTGGGTCAGACTAGAGTTCGCACACACCCGTTCCAAGCCGAAGTGTCAGCGAGTGTTCTTGCATTGCGCCTCGCTAACGCTTCGGGTTCGTGTTAGACAGAATCCTCTTCCATCGGAGTTCACCCATGGCCCAGCGTTCGCTGTATGAAATCGTCAAACTCGGCATGAACTTGCAAGCGCTGCGGGATATCGCCAGTGTCTCAATCATCCCCGGCACGAGTTTGGTCGCGTTTCCGAATCTGGAAGAGAACCAGCCTGTCGCCCGTTGCAGCGTGCGGAAGACAGTCGATCTGCTCAAAGTCGTCCGACTGCAAATCACCGACATGGGCTTCCGGGCCACGTTGGACGCCATGGCCCCTCTGTCCCCCATGCAGGCGGAAATGGAAGCGGCTCTCGCCCAATCGCAGGGGCAGGATCTGATCCTTAACGACCACTTCGCCGACAAACTCATCGGCCATGTAAAGAACCTCATCGTGCTGCTCAAAGAAGAGGGAAGTGCGAAAATGGTCGACGCCTGAGTCGAGCTGGCGAGGCGGGCCGAGATCCAATAATCCGTTCTTGTGGCGCATCTATAAGGAGAGTCCGACCTTCGGGCTCTTACCTTCGTCACGCCGCTACTGGCCACAGGACGGATCGCCATGCTTCGATACGGCAGCTGCATTTTTATATTAGTCTTTGGTGCGATTGGGTTTACGTCCCTTGTTGCCGCTGCACCACCCGACTCCAAAGAAGGGCTGGAACTCTTTGAAAAGGAGATCCGCCCCGTCTTGGTCGCCAAGTGCTACCAATGCCATAGCAGTTTTACCTCCAAGCCGAAGGGGGGGCTGCTGCTCGACACTCGGGACGGAATTCGGACGGGTGGCGAAAGTGGCGCTTCGGTCGTGCCGGGCGAGACGAAGCAAAGCCTGCTCTTGGAAGCCTTGCGGCACGAAGGCTTGGAAATGCCGCC
>JBGSHH010000493.1:0-3187 GCA_041752355.1 Pirellulaceae bacterium
GTTTATCGAGCACCACAATTTTGTCGATCGCCGCGTCGGTCACTGCTTCGCCCGAAAGTTGCAACTCCTTGAGCGACTTCATTGCCGCGAGCAACTCCGACGTGGCGTCCGTGGCTTTGCCATCGCTAATCTGAACGACGATTACGTTTCCTTCGCTATCGAGCTTGACCGTTCCCAATGACTTCAGGACATCGATTGGCTTCTGCGGAGTTTCTGCCTGGTCGGTTGATTGCTGGCAAGAAGTCAACGCGAAGGCCAGCGATAGCAGCACAACGTGGCGGATAATGTGACTCATGCCAGTCTCCGGTAGGAGGTACGTGCTTTGCTGTTCTACATTGCGTTATCCGTGCGAAATGAAACTCGAAAGTCGCTCGATCCATACGAATGACGACGTCGCGAGCAGGCGAATGTCCTAATCCACAAACACAAATTCATTCAAGCTCATTAACACCTGCGCAAAGTCGGCCAAGGCGAGTTCCTGTGCGTTGGGTTTGCCGGCGGCTTTATAGGACGCCAGCTGCGCTTCGATGAACGCCACTGACGACTTCAGTTCGTCCGCATCGGGCTGGCGAGCGACGGCCGTGAGATAGCCTTGCTTCACCGCGTCGGCAAGCGATGTTGCGGCGGCCGGAGCCAGCTTGGCACCCAGTGACTTCGCCCAGTCGCGCACGTAGGGACTGTTCATAAACGCCAAGGCTTGCGGCGCAATGGTGGTGGCGGGACGATCGCCGACGCTTACCAGCGGCTCGGGAGCATCGAACAGCGTCATCATCGGGATCAAACGGCTACGCTTCACCATGAAGTAAATGCTGCGACGCTTGTGTCCTTCATCGAGCGTGCCAGGGCCATACAGCTTCGGATTTAGTTGCCCGCTGATGGACAGCATCGAATCGCGAATGATCTCCGCTTCCAAGCGGCGCGGCGAGTAACGCCAGAGGTATTGATTCGTGTCGTCGAGCTTGTTCTTCGCCTCGTCGAACGTACTGGTCTGCGTGTAAGCAGCGGTGAGCATGATCTGCTTGTGCAAGCGTTTGAGTTGCCAACCATTAGCGATCAGGTCGCTAGCGAGATAGTCGAGCAATTCGGGATGCGACGGCTTCGTCCCTTGCTTGCCGAAGTCGTTGGGCGTGCTCACCAGGCCTTGGCCCAGGTGGTGCTGCCACAGGCGATTCACAATCACGCGGGCGAGCAATTGCCCCGCGCCATATTCGGTATCGGTCATCCAGTTTGCCAGCGCGCGACGCTTGTAGCTGGTGCGCCAGCCAGCCGGTGGCTCCATTTGCCAATGCTTCACACCTTCCGGCGCGCTGGTGAGGACTTGCAAGAAGCCTTGCTCGGCGACGCCGCGCTTCTCGTTGCAATCGCCTCGATGACAAAAATAGAACTCGTTGAAGAAGTCCGCGCCTTGCGTGTGATGGCGGATGGGCGTGACCCCTTCGCTGCAAACCATCATCTTGTCGAGCTTTGGTTGCGGCGCTATAGCGAGATGATCTTGCACCACCTTGTTCAGCTTCTGCCATGCCGCGCTTTGCGGGGCGTACCATTTCAAAAGCGCTGCCGTTTGCTCTGGCGTCCGTTTATCCACAGGCGTGCCGAGCGCTTGCACAATCGGTTGCGCGACCGCCGCGCCGTCGAGCGCCAGCGGTCGTGGTGCGGTGGTCACGGAAAGCCGTGGTCGACCGATGTTGTGCTTGTTGTTGCCTTGGAAATCGAGCGTGAACGTCAGCTTGGTGCCACCTTCAAAGCCCAGGCTTTCAACGGTTTCAAACACGGCGGCGTGATTCTTGCCAAACTGCGGATCGAGCGCCCAGCCTGATTTCTTATCGCCATCGATCGCGAAGGCGATGAGCAAGCTAGGCTTTTGCTCGAAGGTTGCTTGGGGATTTTGCAGCTTCACTTCCACCGCCGGCGACTTGCCATCCAGTGGCTGCGCTGTGATGCGAAAATCGGTCAGCGCGATATTGCCATTGGATGCGCGACCGGGTCCTCCTTTGACCATCGACGGATCAGCGAGCGCTTCGAGCTTGATGCCGGTGATGCCGCGCAACTCGGAGTTGACGATCAACGTGTAGGTATCAAAATCGGGATTCTCGCCGGTCGCCAGCAACGATCCATCGGCCTGCTTGGTAAGCGTCGCGCCCCCTTGGGATTTTGTTCCCGCGAAGTCGAGGACCATCCATTTCGCGGTGGCGACTTCGGCACCGTTCTCCTGTTCCCATTTCGATAGTTCACCGGGGAGCGCTTCGCGTTCCAATTTCGCCAGCGCCTCAACCAGCGGCGCATGTTCCTTGTCGAATGCTTCCTTCTGCTTTTCAAAGCCAGCCGGATCGAGGTTCACGTCGATATTGCTGCGGACCGTGGTCGTGAATGTCGCGGCGAAGCGATAGTAATCGGCTTGCGGGATGGGATCGAACTTGTGATCGTGGCAGCGCGCACAGCCAATCGTCAGTCCCAGGAACGCCGTACCGGTGGTGGCCGCCATGTCGTCGATGGCGTCGTAGCGCGTGCGCTCGACTTCATTGGCGGTGATTTGCGTCGGAAACACGCCGGCGCCGAGAAAGCCGGTCGCCTTGAGTGCCAGCGGATTCTCTGGCTCGAATTCATCGCCTGCCAGTTGCCACTTCACGAACGTATCGAACGGCAGATCCCGATTGAACGCTTCCACGACGAAGTCGCGATAAACATACGCGTAAGGCCGATCGTAATCTTGCTCGAAGCCGTGACTCTCCGCGAAGCGCGCCACATCGAGCCAATGCCGCGCCCAGCGTTCGCCAAAATGTTCGTTGGCGAGCAATTTGTCCAGCAGCTTGTCGTAAGCATCGGGCGACGCATCGTTCATGAACGCCGTGACTTCTTCGGGCGTCGGCGGAAGGCCGATCAAATCAAAATAGGCGCGGCGAATGAGCGTCCGCTTATCGGCCCTCGGATTGGGCTGGAGCTTATGATCGCGCAATTGCTTGTAGACGAACGCATCGATGTCGGTCTTGATCCACGGGCTGTTAATCATCGGCGGATTGAACTTGCCGAGGGGTTGCAGCGACCAATGATCGCGCGCGTCTGGACTGGGCGAACGTTTCGTCCAGGCCAGGGGGTCTTCGTTTTTCTCCACCAGCGGCTTGTCATAGGCGGCACCGAGATTGATCCACTGCGAAATGCTGGCGATTTCGGCATCGGAAAGCTTATCGCC
>JBGSHH010000494.1:0-4977 GCA_041752355.1 Pirellulaceae bacterium
AGCGCCGCGCGCTTCATCGAAGACCCATCCGCCAAGAATGCGTTTACTTCCGCCACGGTGGGAGCCAGACCGATCACATCCAAATAAGCGCGGCGAATGAATTCCTCGTCGCTGCATAAGTCCGAAGGCAAGTATTTGAGCTTCTTCAGCTTGACGTGAACCAGTTCGTCGATGTAATTGTTCGCAGGCGGATTGCTCCAGGCGAAGCCTTCGATGTCCTTTACAAAGGTGATGAATGACGACTCGATAAACTCCATGTACCGCACGACAATCGCCGCTTCGCCCCGATCGCGCCCCATCACCAGGCCAACGACCGTCACATCGGCCACATCGGCATCGGAACTGGTAAAGACCGCCAGTCGCGTCACGTCACGAATGGTGCCGTCGGCATAGTGCGCCAGCACAGCGAGTTGTTGCGTATGCGCCGGGCGTTTCAATTCGCGACCCGTCGGCGGATAGATCTCGATCCGCACGCAGCGCGCCTGGTCGGCGGCGTCCAGCTTGCAACCTTCCGCGATCCAATCGTGCAACACGCGATAAGCGACATCGCTTTTGTTCATCTTGAGTCCGCCACCGTGCGCCACTTTCATCAGTGGCTTGACCAGCAACAGACTGTTGTCGGGATCAAGTGGATTCACGCGCCGCCCGAACTCTTCGCGCAACAGCGTCGTTTGATCGAGCTTGGGATCAAACGCCCGTAGCGACAGGCGGAAGCCGCCTTTGCCACTGGGGGAACCGTGGCAGGCACCGGCGTTGCAACCGTTCTTGCTGAGCGCCGCCAAGGCGTCATACTCGAACGAGAGCGGATCGGCGTGCTCTTGGTTTGCGACTTCCACGACGATTTTCGCTTGCTGAGAGCCGACGGAAACGATTATCTCCGCCGTGCCATTGGCGCGCGGCTTTAGCACCGTCCCTTCCACGATCGCGACTTTGTCGTCGCTGCTGGCGAATTGACAGGCTCGCGTCAGGTCTTGCAACGAGCCATCGGCATAGTGACCGGTCACCACGACCTGCCGCGATTGTCGCGCACTGGCAAGTTTTGCGGTTGCGGGGAAGACTTCTACTTTCACTGGCGAGCCGATGTCGATCGGCAGGAGGGACGTTTCGTTGGCGTAGCTACGCGTCGTCGCATGCGAAGCGAATAGCAGCACGAGGCATGCCCAGGCGGCAAGTGATTGCATTCTTCCGTGCATCTTGATCTCCTCTGCCCAGTGTCATTAACCGGACGTTTCGTTCGCGGAGCGAACAACTACGATGTGTTACTGCTTCACAACTTCCCATTTCACGGCTGCGCTGTCGATCGCCACGTCTTGCCCTTGAAACTTGGTGGCCGCTTGGGCCTGGAGTTCGTCAAAGGGACCTACGGCGGCATCGGCGGCGGCGGTGAATTCGACTAACGCTTCATTCTGATCGACGGCAATCGTGGTTTCCGGCGCCGTTACACCAACGGGAAGCTTCTTCCATTTGATCGTGACCGGTTGCTTGTCTTCGCCTGCGCCAGGATTGAAGCGGGCGATGGCCACCTTCACCGTTTGTTTCTGCCCCACCGCGATCGCACCCGTCGGTGTGAGCGTGGTGGCGATCGGCGTGACAATTGCCAATGGCACCGTCGTCGTTATCATTTGCCCTTGGCCTTTTAGTTCGCCATAGCTGACCAGTCGCATTGCTTGCTTGATCTCGCCGATCTCTGGAGGAGCTTTCAACGTGACATGATATTTCTCTTGCGGACCATTTCCTTCGCGTTTCACTTCGGCAGTGACACCAGGCGGCAAATCTTCCACAAAGAGGGTGAGTGGATCCTTGAATTCAGCTTGCTTGCGCTCGAGGTTTAAGACAAATGCCAGTTGAGCGGCGGAACGCGGATAGAAAATCTCAGGCGAACTACTCGACACCGTATACAACTGGGGCGTGTCATTCGTGATCGCCGTGGCGAGGAGTCCATCGAACCAGGCGGGCGGGTAGGATAGTTGCGGCGATTTGAGACGTAGTAGCGCCGTCGTGCTTAGTGGCACGCGCACGGTTTGCCCTTGATGTTCCGCCTTGCCGACAATGCGTAGCGGCAACAAGTCCGCCAGATTCGCATTGGCCGGCGCGGCCAGGATGAGCTTCGTTGTTGGCTGTTTTGCGCCGATCACATGATTTACCAGCACCACGCCAGCGCTGGCCGGCTCAACTTCCAGGGTAATCGGTCCGTCGTAGCCGCTGCGCGACGCTTGCACGTCGATGGAAATCGCGCCATTCTTCGCCAAGTTGAAGCGGTGCGGCACATTCTTATCCGCTTTGAGCATCAACGAGAAACCGGGATTCAGCGCTGCTTCCACGAAGTAGCCACGTTCGGGCCCACCACGGCGAAGCAAGTCTTCCACCACCAGGCGATACGCGCCGTCGGCGGGGCAAGTCACCGTCAGCGTTGGCTCGTCGTTCTCATTCACCGGCGACTCCGCCAGTAGTCCGCCGTCAGGTTTGAAAACCGAAAGCAATAAATAGCAAGGCGAACCTACGCTGCGCGTCACGGCGCGAAAGGTGAACGAGGTGTTGGCTTTGGCATCGAAGACGTATTGATCGCGATCCTTATCCGCCTGAAACCGCCCTTGAATACCGGCAGGCAACGTGACCTTAGTAGCCACCTCCGGCGCGTCATTGGGTTCGACTTCACTCACGAGGGGATACCTCGATGAGACCAACAGGGCGAGCGCCGACGATACTCCGCCTGCGGCCTTGATGGCATGTGGCTGTGTTGCGAGGCCGCTTTGCTCTACCAACACACCTAAGGGATCCGGCGTCGCGACAATCGGAAAGTCGCCGATGCGCAATCGATAGCGGTAGGTCGCGCCGCCGCGATAGCGGACATCGCGGACTTCCAAATAGTAACTGCCTCCTGCGGCAAACGTATGCTCAAAACGACCATCCGCGCCCGTGCTAACATCGTCATCGGCGGACAGCACCTCGCGCCCTTGTGAATCGAGCAATCGCACCAGCGGATCGAGATCGGCATTCAACCGCGCTGCCAGCACTTCCACCGCCACTCGCTGCCCGGCGCTGGCCTCGAACTTATAGACATCGCCGCGCGTCCCATCCACCACGCCATCGACCGCGCACGGGAGGGTCAGAACTTGTGCCTTATCGAGCGCTTGGTTCTGGCCACTGTCGGCCGTCGAGGGGAGATCATCGATCGCGAAGAACAGCGGATCACTCAGGCCAGCCGCGGTACTAACAATAATTCCGCCCAATTGCGGTGGCGTAGCGGCGTCGACAGTTATTTGAAGTTTGACTTGGCCGCGATCCTTTTGTTCAACGTTCTCCTGCACGACGAGCACTTGAGCGGGAAAACTTGTCCAAACGCGAAGTGGTTCGTCGAGCTTTTGTCCTCGCAACAAAACTTCCGTCATTTGCCCCGGCTTTGCTGCTTGCGGGGATGCCGATTGGATGGTCGGCTGCGCCAGCGCGTGAGTTCCCAACGCCAACAGGCAACTGATGCCAATAAGAGTCGCACAAAAAGCACGCACGGGGGGAACCTGACGAGGAAGGAGACCGAGGCGGGAGTGTAGCGGATCTCCCGCGCGCCAGGCGCAGCCGGGGCCGCTGCCTATGATTGTGAAAAGTTCGCCGCCGCAGGTCAAACGAAATCAGGCAAATCGGGTCAAGATTCCCCGCCGATTGGGTTACTATCCGGCCAAATAAGCTCAGGCGGCGGGCCAAGCGCGACGTGGTTCTTCGTGACTGGCGTGCAGCGCGATTTGCGTTTGCAGGCTAGAGCGACCATTACCGCGGAAGGTGCCACTCGTCGGCGCGGCATCCGCTGGCGTGCGACCGGCAGCCACCGCAACGTGTCCATCGGCCACCGCGAACCCCCGCGACGCATCGAATCCCCGCCAGCCAGCACCTGGCAGGTAAACTTCCGACCAGGCATGCAGAAAGAGTTCGTCGGGATTGGATTCACCGGAACAGTAGCCACTCACAAACCGCGCCGGAATTCCCATGGCGCGGCAGGCGGCATTGAACAGCACCGCATAATCGCGACAGGAACCTCGGCGTTGGGTCAGCGTGTACTCCGCCGCCCAGGCATCTCCTTCTTCGCGAATCTCGCGACCGGTTTGTTGGTAGATGCGTGAACAGAGGGTGCTCAAGAATGGGACGGTTTGATAATCGGTCTCGCGCGCCAGTTCTTTCGCAAAGTCGCGCACCAGCGACGATGGTTGATCTTCATGCAAGTACAACGCGTGCAAGCCAGCCACCTGCTCGGGCGTGCGTAGTGGCAACGACCAGGCGTCGTTCTCCAGCAGAAAATTATAGGGATTGGTGTTCAGCGTCTCGACCACGAACGACGTTGTGACAGTCATCGACAACGTCACTTCCAGAAACCACGCCACCGTGACCGCATTGCCTGCCAGATCAGTTTGTTCGCTGATGCCTGCGGGCTCTGGAGAGAAATCAAGGCGATAGCGGAGCAAGCGCTGCGTCGGGTCTTCGCGCGGGCGCAATCGCACCGTGAGCGGGTCACAAAAGACCGGCTGCGTGTAACCATAGCGCGAGACGTGCTTAACCTGAAAAAACATGCCTTGGTGAAACTTTCGTAAATACATGCTGCCGGCATGTATTGGGTTTTATGCGGCGTGGGCCTCCGGCCTGCGATGAGTTTTCAACCGGCCGGCCAGCGGCCTACCCCACTTAGGCGCTCGCCTTCACCACGCCCAAGGACGGCGCGGCAAAGAAGTGATCGCAAATCGCTTCGCCGACGAGATTCAGTTTTGATTGGAAGCTATCGATATAGTCGTGTAAACCTTGGGCGAAGATATCGTCGATGTGGGTATAGTCGAGTTCGCTCCGCAAACGCCCCAGTCGCTGCTCGGCTTTATTCTTAAATGTCCCATCAGCCGTGCCAGTGATGGCGAGTAGCGACTCTTCCGCTTTTCCCAGACAATAGTGAAATGAACGGGGAAATTCCCGGTCCAACACGATAAAATCGACCACATTCCG
>JBGSHH010000495.1:0-10640 GCA_041752355.1 Pirellulaceae bacterium
TGCAAGAACCAAACTCGCCTACGCACTTTCTTGTATTGCCTGAGGTGGCTCCATGCGAACTCACTATGCTTTGTTAATTGTCTTCGGCGTCGTTGTCCTGGTTTCGGGCGTCGCACTCTCGCAGGTTTCCGCTCCCAAGCGACAGGCACGCCAGGAATCTCAGGTGTTGCCGGATGCTGTTCAAGATGTGCAGACGCCCCGCGCGACTCCTCGTCAACGGCCGGAGGCGAAGCTCAACGAACACGACCAATCGAATGCCTTCGCTCCCGCTAACGCGGCGGAGATTACCCCAGCGCTCAAGGCCCAGCCTCAAGGCGGACGACTGAGTGGATTCGATTTTGTGCGCGATCCGCTCAATGCTAGTGAGCCACGCATCGATCCGCGTGAAGTCATGAAAGCGGAAATAGAGGCGAAGCCGAAAGTAATGCAGAAGCAGCGGGAACTTCTGGAAGCGCGCTATGACCTTACGCCCAAGCCTGATCCCAAAGTCACGATGTATCGAGGCAAACCGATCTGTGTGGGACCGACCGCACGACTCGCCAAGGATCTAACGTTTGAGTCGCTGGCGGAACTTTCGCCTGCGGAGATCAAAGAGCGAAATATATTCCCGTATCCGTCATTGCCGCACCCTTTGCACGTCAACGGCGGACAAGTTTTTCCCGCCATGCAAATCGAAATGTTTCCCCGACTGGAACGCTTCGATGTCGCTTTCGATCTGCCCGAAGCTTTCCTGCCGGAATTTCCGCCGGCCATTTTCTTGCAAAACCGTCCTGAACTGGGGGACGTGTCGCGTGGTGAAATTGTGAGCATCAATAACTTCCACGAGTTATTTGCCGATATTGTCACGCCAGCGCAGCTGGATGGCTTGCGATTGCTCGTGACACCCTTGCCGCAGGAAGAGTTCAATGCCACCAACGATCGTAAGACACTCCAGCCCAGCCTCGGCGTCACATGCCTGGATTGTCATATTAATGGGCATACTACGGGGCAGTTCCATTTGAGTCCCGATATTCGCCCGCAACATCGACGCTTTCGACTTGATACGACAAGTTTGCGCGGGATGTACAACCAACAGATTCATGGATCCAAGCGCAGCTTGCGCTCGGTGGAAGACTTCACCGAATTCGAACAGCGCACCGCCTATTTCAATGGCGATCCGATTCATGCCATGAAGAAGGGCTTCACAGAATTGCCGCGGACGGCCATTCCCCACATGGCGCAGATGCAGAACATGTTCGACTTCCCGCCGGCGCCGAAACTTACGCTTACCGGGAAGCTTGATCCAGCGAAAGCGACCGAAAGTGAACTGCGCGGCGAGAAGATATTCCACGGCAAAGGACAATGCAGCGTTTGTCATCCAGGACCTCATTTTCTGGACAATCAAATGCACGATCTCCATCTGGAGAGATTCTTGCCCAACGAGTCTGGCGACGGGCCGATTAAGTCGTTCACGCTGCGTGGCATCAAGGAAAGCCCACCCTACCTGCATGATGGTCGCTGTTTGACGCTGGAAGACACAGTCGAATTCTTCAATATCGTGTTGAGTCTCAAACTTACCGCGGCAGAAAAGACCGATTTGGTCGCCTACCTGCGCCAGCTATAGGCGCCCACAACCATTGAGGAGCAAGCCATGCCACGCGGCGATAAATCCAAGTATACCGATAAGCAGAAGCGACAGGCCGAACATATTGCTGAAGGCTACGAAAAGCGCGGTGCGAGCGAAAAGGAAGCGGAAAGTCGTGCTTGGGCCACGGTGAATAAAATCTCCGGTGGTGGTAAGAAAAGCGGCTCTGGCCGCGGCAAGAAAGAAGATAAGAGCCCCATGAAAAAAGGGGGCCGCAAAGGTGGCGCAGCGTCTGCCGCGCGGACGAAAGAAGAACGCTCTGCCTCGGCAAGGAAGGCGGCTCGAACGCGCAAACGCAATGCTGCCAAAGACAAAACCTCCTGATCCTAAGTAACTGGCGTGAGGTTGCGGGCACTCATGGGCATGTGTCATTGCACGGCTCGTTGTCCGCTCGCGACATCTTCGCCGATGAGTAGGTTCATGGCCATGGTCGAAAAGACCAGAGATAGCAGGTAGAATCCGCGTTGCGAAATTCGCCATGCCGATTGCTTGCAGGCCACCCATGTCCCACTCACCGCATCAACGCTACCTCGACCAGGCCGCCGTGCACGCCAAGGCGGGGCACCGACAACGTGCGGAAAGTATCTACCGACAGATCCTGCGTCAGGAGCCCGAGCATCCCGAAGCGTTGTTTCAAATGGCGTTATCAGCGTTTGACGCCAGCGATTGGCCGACGGCGATTGACTACTTTCAGCGATTGCTCGTGGTGCGTCCCGAACTTGCCGAAGTGCATTTCAACCTCGGTACGATCTTGGCACGCGTCGGCCAAACCGCTGCGGCGGCTGCGGCGTTTCAACAAGCGATCGCACTTAAGCCCGACTTCGCCGATGCCCACAATAATTATGGCCAACTGTTGCTTGCGCGCGGAGACTTGACGGAGACGTTGGCGTGCTTTGTGAGCGCCGTTGAAATTGCACCCCATTCGCTGCCAGCGGGCGTGAACATGGCCAACACGCTTATCAAGTTGCGGCGGTATGACGAAGCAATCGTCGCGGCGCAGCGCGTCGTGTCGGAGCATCCCGACGCTGGCGAAGCGCATTTCACGCTCGGACTTGCGCTCGATTTCGCCGAACAACGCGACGCCGCCTTGGCGAGCTTTCGGCGCGCTGTCGAACTCAACCCCCATCAATCCGAGTGGCGTTTCCATCTGGCGGCGCGGGGTGAAGATCAGATACCCACCAGTGCGCCGGCCGAGTATGTGCGCGGACTATTCGATGCCTATGCGGAGCGGTTTGACGAACATCTTGTCAATTCGCTGCACTATCGCACGCCCGAACATCTCCTCTCCGCGATTACGACGCTCGCTCCCGAACGGCAATTCGATATGCTCGATTTGGGCTGCGGCACAGGCTTGTGCGGCAACCTCTTGCATTCTCAGGCGAGGCGTTTGGTCGGCGTCGACCTTTCGCCACAAATGCTCAAGATGGCCGAAAAACGGGGCATCTATCAGGAGTTGCATGTTGCCGATATCGTCAGTTACTTGCGCGGACGCCAACTCGAGTTCGATCTGATCGTTTCGGCGGATGTCTTCGTGTATATCGGCGATTTGGCGGAAGTTTTCGCGCTGACGACCGCGGCGTTACGCCCGGGCGGCCTCTTCGCCTTTAGTGTGGAAGCGCATGATCATGAAGGCTATGTGCTCAATGAGGCACGCCGCTATGCCCATAGCCTGCCGTACTTGCGCGCCTTGGCAAGCGAGCATGGCTTAATCGAGCGAAGCGTCGATCCCGTCGTGCTTCGCGTCGATTATGGTGCCACAGTCGTCGGCACCATTGTGGTGCTAGAGCGAGCTGCCTAGCACCATGTCGAAGTACGATGTCGCCGGGACATTACTTATAGTCCGACGGCATCTTTCCTTTGACGTACCCGTTGAAGCCGAACCTGGTAGGCTTGAATTCGCCGACCAGTTCCACCTTGGTTCCCTCGGCGGGAATCTTGTCTTCGAGTCGGACGCACCAGTACACGGCATTCACGAATAGACGGCGCGTCCCTTCCGCTTCCAAATCGGTAGCGGCGCCCATGGTGGAAGTGAAGACGCGTCCTTCTTTGCCTGACTCGCTCTTGTAGGTCTTCGTCCAGGCGACGGGCATCATCGGCTCGTTCTTCTTGCCTTCCAACGGTGGATCATCAAACTTCATCCCTTTGACAACTTGGCCCAGGACCAGCGGTTGGCTATCGCCCGGCAGAGGTAGAGTCACTGTGTAAACATCGGTCGGACCCCAGACATCGCCATTTTTCAGGCCACGCAGAATCGGGCTGTCCTTCGCGGCGTCGGGCAAGATGCCGCGTGTGCTTTCGGAACCATGTCCACCGTGATGCGCCACCCACGTTTCGCCGAGAATTTGCTTGCCAAAGCCACCTTTAACATTATGCGAGAAGCTCTTGAACTTGCTGTCGCCGCTGATGTTGAAGGCGTGCGTGGCGGTGCGCAGGCCGATGATGGGCTTGCCAGCGTTTACGTAGTCGACGATGTGCTGCATCTGATCGTCAGGCAGGTTGCGAAACCGCGTGGCGATGATCATCAGGTCGGCGTCTTTAAGGCTTTCCAAGCCGGGGATGTTATTGTTGACGTTGGGGTTGATCTCGCCGGTCTTGGGATCGATGGGAAAAACGACGACACAGTTGAAGCCGTGCTGAGTCGAAAGAATCTTCGCGATCTGCGGCAACGCTTCCTCAGAGCGATACTCTTCATCGCCGCTGATAAGCACGACCTTCTTACCTTTGCCAGGGCCATCCTTGCCAGCGAATTCGATGTATTCTTCGGCGGCGCGCGTCGGCGAACTCGCGAGAACCAATAGAGCCAGGGTGGCCAAGACCATTAAACTGCGTGTCACGTGAGAACCTCAACCAGGTTGGAGGGAGAGAAACGAAATCAGGCGAGACCTGTATAGTAACTCACCTGCGGAGCCGGAGAAACATGCGGTTCCCTCACGAAGTTTTGCGAGTTCTTACCGCTTCTATTTCGCCGGCGTTAATCTCCCGCGCTTGCTTCCCGAAAGTCGCGGCGTAACTTCAGGATTCACAACTACTTACGTCGGTGCAAATTCCCGACCGCCCCTTTGTGAAACCGGCCTTAAATTGGTATACTGCCGCTTTGCGCGACAGCTCGTCAAAGCACCCTAACGGATGGGACTTCAATTCCCCTTTGTTGCGCGTTTAGCATCCCCACGGAAAGGACTCGCGGTTGTCCACCGACTCGACCCTCCCGCCTGACGGACAAGACCCCAATCAGCCTCCAGCCGACCCCAATGGGGAAGGCACTCGACTGGTTGATCAACCGATTGAAGATGAGCTGAAGGAAAGCTACCTGACGTACGCGATGAGCGTAATCGTCAGTCGCGCGCTGCCCGATGTGCGCGATGGCCTTAAACCTTCACAGCGGCGCATTCTCGTCGCGATGGACGACCTCAACCTCGGGCCAGGCGCTGGTCGCGTGAAATGCGCGAAGATCTCCGGCGACACCAGCGGTAACTACCATCCGCACGGTGAAAGCGTGATCTATCCCACACTGGTCCGCATGGCCCAAGAATGGAACATGCGCCATGTGCTGATCGACAAGCAAGGTAACTTCGGTTCCATCGCCGGTCTGCCTCCCGCCGCTATGCGATATACCGAAGCGCGCTTGTCGCCGGTCGCCGCCATGTTGCTGGACGACATGAAGCTCGACACGGTGGACTATGTTCCTACGTACGACGAGCGGAACACCGAGCCGGTCGTGTTGCCGTCGAAGTTTCCCAATTTACTCGTCAATGGTGCGCAAGGTATCGCCGTGGGCATGGCGACGAGCATTCCGCCGCACAACCTGCGCGAAGTTTGCACCGCCTTGATCCGGATGATCGACGATCCCGATGTTTCGCCGCAAGAATTGATCGAGATCATCCCCGGCCCCGACTTTCCCACCGGCGGCATCATCATGGGGCGGCATAGCGTGCGCCGCGCATATCTCACCGGCCGCAGTACGATCACGCTTCGCGCCCGCGCGAAGGTCGAGGAGTTCAAAAAGGATCGCTATCGGATTCTGGTCTCCGAAGTTCCTTACCAACAGAACCGCGACAACATCATCGAAAAAATCGCGGACCTCGTCAAAGACGAACGCATCAAAGGCATCAGTGCCGTCCACGATCATAGCGATCTGAAAGAGCCGGTGCGAATCGTTGTCGAGCTCAAACGCGACGCCGATCCGGATGTTGTTCTTAACCAACTTTATCAATTCTCGCCGTTGCAGCAATCGTTCTCGATGATCCTGCTGGCGTTGGTCGATGGCAAGCCGCGACTATTGACGCTGCGCGAGATGCTGCAGGAGTTCATCCGCCATCGCATTTCGGTGATTCGTCGCCGCACGCAGTTCTTGCTGAGCAAGGCTCGCAAACGCAAGCACACCATCGAAGGTTTGCTATTGGCGCTGGCCGATATCGACGAAATCATTCGCATCATTCGCAGTTCGCAAAGTCAGTCGCAAGCCAAAGAGCGCTTGATGGGGATCGTCGCGCCTGCGTCCATGATGGCCCGCGCGCTCGGTGAGGAAGGTTTCAAGCTGTTCCAGTCGGAACGTGGCGTGGCCGATGGCTATTCGCTCACCGGCGTGCAAGCCGACGCCATCCTGCGCATGACGCTGGGGCAGTTGGTTAATCTCGAGCAGGAACGCCTGACCGGCGAACATGCCGAATTGCTTAAAGAGATCGGCGAGTACCTGCGCATCTTGTCGGACGAACGCAATATTCTGGCGATCATCCGCGAAGACCTGGAGTTGATTCGCGACAAGTTCGGCGACAATCGCCGCACCGAAATGAACGACCAGGAAGATGGCAACATCGACCTGGAAGACTTGATTCCCGAAGAAACGATGGTGGTCTCGATTAGCCATCGCGGCTACATCAAACGTACCGCGTCCAGTGTCTATCGCGCCCAGCGCCGGGGCGGTAAAGGCTTGAAAGGAGCTTCCACCGAAGAGGAAGATCCGATCGAGCACTTGTTCGTCGCCAGCACGCACGCCTACCTGCTGTTCTTCACCAACAAGGGCAAAGTGTTTTGGCAAAAGGTCTACGACCTGCCGGAACTGCGTCGCGAATCCAAAGGGCGCGCGATCGTCAACTTGCTCAACCTCAGCGAGGGAGAGAAGATCGCCGAGTGCCTCGCCATTCGCGATTTCGACCTGCCTGACCATTATCTGATGATGGCCTCGCGCAAGGGGCTCGTGAAAAAGACGCCGCTGGAACAATACAGTCGCCCGAAGAAGGGTGGCATCATCGCGATCAAGCTGCGCGAGGACGATGAAGTCGTCAACGTGATGCTTACCAAGCCAGGCGATGAAGTGCTCCTAGCGACCAGCAGCGGCATGGCGATTCGCTTCCCACAAACCAACGCGAGACCGATGGGTCGCAACACGTCGGGCGTGAAGGGTGTTTCGCTCAAGAAAACCGATGAACTCGTCGGCATGGTCGTCACCGATCCGGAAGCGACCTTACTCACCGTCTGCGAAAACGGCTATGGCAAGCGCACGCCCTTTGGCCCTAATGCCGATATCGTCGAAGAAGAAGTTGCCGAAGCGACCGACGAAGAAACACCTGACGTGCCCGAAGAGCCCGCCGATGTGGAAATCGACGACGACAGCGAGGAAGGGCCATCAAGCCAGCGCTATCGCACGCAGCGTCGCGGCGGCAAAGGCATTCGCGACATCAAGACTACCGAGCGCAACGGTCGCGTCATCAGCATCGCCAGCGTCAAGGACGAAGACGAAATCCTGATGATGACCGCCCGCGGCAAGTTGCAACGGATTGCCGTCCACGAAATCAGCGTCATCGGCCGCAACACCCAAGGTGTCCGCATCATGAGCATGGACGAAGGGGACACGCTGGCGGCGGTGGTGCGCGTGGCGAAGGAGGAAGTAGTGGAGGAGGCACAGGCAGAGAATGCAACTCCTGCCAAGCCGCCAGAGACGCCGCCTGAGGCTCCTGCCACTTGATGCAGTCTTTGTGATCGATCGTCAAGCGAGGATTCGCCGACATGCCCCGTGCCCTCATTACCGGTATCACTGGCCAAGATGGTGCGTATCTGGCGGAGTTTCTGCTCGGCAAAGGCTACGAGGTGCATGGCATGGTGCGCCGCGCCAGCACCGAGAACTTCGAGCGGATCGATCATCTGCACGAGCGGATTACGCTGCATCAGGCGGATTTGCTCGACCAGCTCTCGCTGGTGCGATTAGTCGAAAGGACGCAGCCGGACGAAATCTACAATCTGGCCGCGCAAAGCTTCGTGCCGACCAGCTTCGAGCAACCGCTGCTTACTGGCGAGTTCACGGCGCTGGGGGTGACGCGTGTCCTGGAGGCGATTCGGACGGTCAATCGCGGCATCCGTTTCTATCAAGCCAGCAGCAGCGAAATGTTCGGCACGGTCCAAGAAGAACCGCAAACCGAACGCACGCCGTTTTGGCCGCGCAGACCCTATGGCGTCGACAAAGTGTATGGCCACTGGATCACGATCAACTATCGCGAAAGCTACGACATTTTCGCGTGCAGCGGCATTTTGTTTAATCACGAGTCGCCGCTACGGGGCAAGGAGTTTGTCACCCGCAAGATCACCGATGCCGTCGCGCGTATCAAACACGGCCTGCAACCGCAACTGCGGCTGGGCAATCTCGATGCGCAGCGCGATTGGGGCTTTGCCGGCGATTATGTCCGCGCGATGTGGCTGATGCTCCATCACGACCAGCCGGATGATTACGTCGTGGCGACGGGTCAAAAGCACAGCGTGCGTGAGTTTGTGGAACTGGCGTTTTCGCATGCTGGACTCGATTGGCAAAAGCATGTCGTCATTGATCCCGCGTTTCAGCGTCCTGCCGATGTACATACGCTTTGCGGTGACGCCAGCAAGATTCGCGACCGACTAGGCTGGCAGCCGGAAGTGTCGTTCGCGCAGCTCGTCAAAATGATGGTGGACGCCGACCTCGCCCGCGTGGCCAAATTGCTATGAGAGCTTTCATCACTGGAATCGCTGGTTTCGCCGGACTACATCTGGCCGAGCATTTGTTGACCTGCGGCGATGAGGTGCAAGGTGCTTCGCTGTCAGGCGTGTGGCCCGCTGGCGATGTCGTGCCGGAAGTTGTGCGTCGGGAAGTGTCGCTAACGTCGTGGGACATTTCTCAACCAGCATCCGATCAGCTGCAAGCACGGCTCGCCTCCTTCGCTCCCGACGCCATCTACCATTTAGCCGCGATCGCCAAAGCCGAAGATTGCGGCCGTGACGAGCCAACGGAACTGGCGACCGCGATCAACATCAACGGCACGCGACATGTTTTGGAACTGGCGGCGGCGCTACGTGGGTCACCGCGCGTGCTCCTTGTCAGCAGCAGCTACGTTTATGGTGCCGCCACAACCGCGAATTGTGTGGCCAGTGAAGCACAAACGCCTGCGCCGGTGGGCGGCTATGCCAAATCCAAGCTCGCGGCGGAGGAACTCGCTCGCAAACATGTGGCCACCGGTGGCCACGCCGTAATTGCCAGGGCGTTTCAACATGCCGGACCGCGTCAGGAGCCGAGGTTTATGCTGGCCGAGTGGTGCGCGCAGTTCGCGGACGCTAGCGGCGCGCCGATCAAAGTCCGCTCTTGGAATTCGTATATAGACCTTTGCGATGTGCGGGACGTGGTGCGAGCCTATCGCTTGCTCATCGAGCATGGCCGACGCGGCGAAGCGTACAACGTCGGCTCCGGTCGTGGTTGCACCAGTGGCGAGATCTTCACGCAACTGCGGCAGCTTTGCGATCCCCAGCGCGCCTATGAAGCGGACGAGAACGCCCCGCCGCGCTACACACCGGTGGCCGATATCACGAAAACAACCGCCGCGACGAACTGGCGACCGGAGATTGCTTTGGAACGAACAATGCGAGATACGTATCAGGGGAGTTCAATGACTCGAAGGTGAGCCATGTCTAGTTTGGAAGAGTGCGAGCGGCGACGCGAATTTATCGACGTTACCTTTAATCAACTTTGATGCTGTTGAGTACGTCCCATGTCGGCACCGCAAGTTGTCATACTCAGTGGACCCAATGGTGCAGGCAAGTCAACTATGGCTGAACACCTAGTCCGCGATCAATTCGGCATTCTTGACTATATAAACGCTGATACGATCGCTCGAGGTCTATCTGCTTTCGATCCAGAAAGCAAGGCCATGGATGCTGGCCGATACATGTTAGACTTTCTAAAGCGAGTTTCCTCTGCTCGTGCTGACTTTGCGTTTGAGACCACACTTGCAACCCGTAGCTTTGCCCGTTGGATCGACCAATTGTGCGTAAGCGGCTATGAAGTTGGGGTTGTCTACATCTGGCTACCGAGTGCGGATCTTGCCGTCCAGCGGGTTTCGCGTCGCGTCGAACACGGGGGACACTATGTACCCGAGACAGAGATTCGACGGCGATACGCTCGTGGACGGAACAACTTCTTTTCGCTTTATCAACCTCGTGCGAACTGGTGGCAGGTGTATAATGGAGGAAGCGAGAATGGTTCCATGCTTGTCGCCGAAGGGGCCGGAAAATCTGTGCTAAACGTAATCGACGAGCAAGCTTGGGATTTGTTTTCAAAGGTGACCTAATGATGGATATGGCATCTCCAAAGTCGATTGGACAAGCAATCACCGATCGCGAAGGTATCGAACGCGCTTGTATCGCGGCCGCGCGCGATGTGGTGCTTTTGCATCGTACTCATGGCCTGCCAATCGAGATCTGGCGTGACAATCAAGTCGTGGAGATCACTCCGGACGAATTTGAAACGCTGCTCGACATTCGCGAGCACAAGCTTAATTCGACGCTGGAATCTCCCTAGCCTGTTGCCGTCTCATCCATAGCCCACTCCCCGCCAAACCCACGCAAAACAGCAAACACATTGCCGCCAGCACATCGCCATAGCGCGTGTAGAGCGAAGTGCGGCCATCGCGTTGCACATCCACTACCAGCGTGGCGATGTCACGTCGCGGTCCCTTTTGCAGAATGCGACCGCTACCATCGACGGCGACGGAAAAGCCCGTAT
>JBGSHH010000496.1:0-3485 GCA_041752355.1 Pirellulaceae bacterium
AGTCAATGCCGCTTTGACCATCGCGGAAGCAATCTAAAGTGGGCAGGATGAAACTAAAGTTTCACTTCCGCCGCTGGAACCCGATACCACCTTGATCGCGTTTAGCGCCGATGCCGTGGCGGTCATAACGCACCTACGCGATTACTACTATCACATCGCTGTGTGGACCGGCGTAACTGCCGAACCGGACGCGCCTTGTTATGTAACGGTCTGCCAGCGTGGCATTCGCGGCGACTATATCGGCCACGTTCTTCATCGCGAAAACTTCACTGCCCAAAGTTCATGGTCACGTGAATCAAACGAGTTTGGTCAACAGACCGTGACCGCAAAGCTTCAGGACTGCGACGACGCGACTTTTATAGCGTGGTGTGACGCAGCACAAGAGCGCTGGCTTGATTGGAATTTAAGTGAGGTGGCGCAATGAACATGCCCACCTGGAATTGGCTAGTCGCTCGCGAGCCAAGATTGCACACGCTGGCCACCGACATCATGGCATTCGTGCCATCGACCACGATGCCGAACTATTGGCGTGACTGGACGCCGTTCAAGCATCGTCTTGACGCACTTGTCGGCTGGGACTGTCACCACACCGATCCTGCCATGCGTCGGCACGAAGCACGCGATGCCGCGTTCGATCATTTATGGCGACTGTACTGCGACGCCGCCGAATTCAACATCGGGTTCAGCCGGAGGGAAATAGCATGAGTGTAATTTTGCGTGGAATGTCTGCCATGGCGGACAAGATCAACCAGCACCATCTTGCTGCTACCAAGTCGGCAGAGTCTGCAATTGAATCTGCAAAGCGGTGTGGCGAGTGTTTACTTGAAGCGAAGCAAGCCTTGCCGCATGGTGAGTTTCGCGCATGGCTTGAAAAGTATTGCCGTGTGAAAGCCAGGCAGGCCACCAGCTACATGAAGCTGGCCAGGAACTGGGACCAAATCAGCAAAACGGCACCCACTGCCGATTTGACCATCGACGGCGCTCTGTCGCTGATACGACCAGCACAGCGACCATATCAGCAAACCTGGGGTGATGCGCTCTGCGTGGCGATGGTAGTGGACCGAATCACCGCCGCGACCGTTGCCCAATATCTCGATTGGCATTCGCTTGGTGTCAAGGATTTATTGCAAGGCAATGACGGTTCAAAGCTTGCTGAGGGTGAGACACGAATGGTACTGAGGCACCATCGCAAGGCCGCGAAGTTGCTAAAGAAATCGCTGGTGCATGCCAATGAAGGCAACAACTTCATGGCCGCATCTTATGCCAACTGCGCTATGCGGTTGTTGCGCCAGCAATCGCCTGTCGTCATTGATAATCACGCAGGAGAAAGCGACGAATGAAACTTCCCGCCGAACCCAAGCCCGAAGCGATCACGGTCGCCATCGACACTAGGGAGCAACTCCCGTTCGAAGTGTCGCCAATGAAGTCAATCACGACAACGCTGGCCACTGGTGACTACAGCATCGTGGGGCTGACGCATTGTATCGCGGTGGAGCGGAAGTCGCTTGACGACTTTATCGCTTGCGTTGGTCAAGAGCGCGAGCGGTTTGATCGCGAGATTCAACGACTGCTTGCCTACGAATGTCGCGCGGTGATTGTAGAGGCATCGTGGGGACAGCTTGAAGTTGGCGGCTGGCGCTCGAGGGTGACCCCTGCCGCCGCTATTGGTTCGGCACTTGGTTGGATTGCCAAAGGCGTTCCCGTCGTGATGGCGGGAGGTCGCCAGCGTGCGCAGGACTTCGCTAAGCGCATTCTATTTTTGGCCGCTAAGCGTCGCTGGCGAGAGGCACGTGAATTGATCACCAGTATCGACGAGGTGCCGTCATGACCTACGCCATCGACACCAACGAGATACGCCGCGCGTGGAAGCTGTTCATCGGCGATGGGCAGGTGACTGAGTTACGCGCCTTAAATTTCTCCATTGATGGCGAGCGATACACCGGCACGTATAGCGGCTATTTCGATAACGTCGATGCGTTCGCGGCTGCCTGTGAGCGAATCACCAAAGCATCATCAGTGTATTACGTGCCGAACCCAATCAACCCGGCATTGTTGGCACGTGCTTGTAACCGCGCTCGTATCGTTCGCGACCGTGAACCGCTCACGACTGATAAGGACGTGATGCGTCGGCGGTGGTTGCTCGTCGATGTGGATGCTGCCCGCCCTGTCGGTATCTCGGCAACTGCCCAAGAGCGCGAAGCTGCCCGGCAGGTTGTTGTCAATTGCGACTATGAGCTATGGGAGGAAGGCTTTCCCAAAGGGCATTTTTGCGATAGCGGAAACGGCTGGCATTTGCTCGTTCCGATTCACAAGCCAGCGGAAACGAAGTTTTGCGAGAGCATTCTCAAGATGCTGGCGAAGCGCTGCGATACCAGCGGCGCGAAGGTTGACACCGCTGTCGGCAATGCCGCACGGATTTGGAAGCTGCCAGGGACGTTGGCTTGCAAAGGGGACCACTGCCCCGAGATCGGGCGCGAATGGCGCACAGCACAAATCACCGACTGCCCAAGAGGATAGCACGATGCGAGAAGAGAGAGTTATTGACGATACGTTTGACGAGTCGTTTCTCGACAAGTATGCCGACGAGCCGACGCCAGCGACAAACGGCAACCATCATCAACATGGTGACGGTTCCACGTTTGACCTGCGGGGGTTTCTCCAGCGGCATGGCGTGGAAGTCGCTCGAGAAGTTTCCGGCACCGATGGCGTCAAATATCAATTGACCCATTGCCCGTTCAATCACGACCACAAAGCGCCAGACTCGTATGTCCAACAGTTTGCCAGCGGCGCGCTGACATTCAAATGCTCACACCAAACATGCGAGTCTTACAAATGGCGGGACTTTCGCTCGCATTTCGACCCCGCTGCCTATGACAAGAAAGAGAAGTCGGCGGATTGGAAACCGGCGAAGTCAGCTAATGTGACGAACACGACGAACACGGCGAAGCCAGCGAATAAGCCGCTGCGAAACGTCGATCAACTGATTGCCGATTTTCCCACGATGCATGAATCGCTAGTCGAGGGACTTCTCCGCCGCGGCGAAACTGCCAACATCATCGCCGCCCCCAAAGTCGGCAAGAGCTGGCTGGTATACGACCTGTGTTTCGCAATGTCGATTGGTGGCAAGTTCCTGGGGCGGTTCAACTGCCGACAAGGCAAGGTGTTGTTACTCGACAACGAGCTACACGAAGCAACGCTCGCAAGCCGCATTAAAACCGTTGCCAAGGGGTTGGGAGTTCAACCGGCGGAATGGGAGGGGCGGTTTCTGGTCGAGACCCTGCGCGGCGATTTGCTGGACTTAAACGGCATCGCCAATCGACTCGACAAGCTACAGCCAGGCGAGATCGATCTAGTCGTGCTGGATGCGTGGTATCGGGCGTTACCGTTTGGTGTGTCCGAGAATGCCAATGAGCAAGTCACCAGCCTCTACAACCTAATTGACCGCGTTACCAGAGGGATGAACTGCGCATGGGTGAACTTGGCCC
>JBGSHH010000497.1:0-13523 GCA_041752355.1 Pirellulaceae bacterium
TTATGCCGCGTTCTCTTCCGAAGACGGCGCCGTGTTGCCATCGCGCTCGATAGCGTCGGGATTGATCTGGCCATCTTCGCTCACATCCTCAAAGCGCACCGACACGCGCTTCGAAACGCCAGACTCTTGCATCGTGACGCCGTAGAGCGTGGTGGCGGCGGTCATCGTTTTCTTGCTGTGCGTGACGACCACAAACTTGGTCCAACCCAGAAAGTCACGCAGCACATCGACAAAGCGACCGATGTTCGCCTCGTCAAACGGCGCGTCGACTTCGTCCAGCACGCAGAACGGGCTGGGCCGAAATTGGAAAATTGCTAGCAGCAGCGCGACCGCCGTCAGCGCCTTTTCACCGCCGGAGAGGAGCGAGTTGTTGAACGATGGCTTGACTGGAGGCGTGGCGATGATTTCCACGCCTCATTCCAGAATATCGACCCCTTCTTCCAGCACGATATCCGCTTTGCCGCCGCCGAACGCCTTGCGGTAGAGGGCCTGGAAGTTGGTGCGGATCGCTTCCAGCGTCTCAATGAACAGGCGGCGACTGTCGTTGTTGATTTTGGCGATGATTTTTTCCAGCGACTCTTTCGCCTGAGCGAGATCGTTGTATTGCCCCGATAACGCGGCGAAGCGCGTTTCGAGTTCGTCCAGTTCGGCCAGTGCGTCCATGTTCACCGCGCCGATGTTGTTGATCTTGCGGCGGAGCGTGGTGATTTCCTCTTCGACTTCGGTCCGGTCGGAATCCGTCGCACTGGAATCGTCCGGGTCAGCGATTTTGAGTCCCTCACCGACAGGCAGCACCGGAATCGCGGCGATCTCGATGCCGTAGTCGTCGCGGAGGCGGTCGGCGAGCGTTTGGCGTTCGTGCCGCAGTTCGTTCCCGAGGAGTTCTTGCTCGTGCAGCGTCTCTTCCAATTTGCGCACGCGCCGACGCATCTGCGCGATTTGCTCCATGCTCGTTTGCCGTTCGCCAATCAACGCTTGCTGCAACTCCATCACCTGCACGGTTTCGCGAGCAAATGCTTCTTTGCGCAAGTACAGTTCGGCAACCTGGCTGGTGGCGGTGAGAATCGCCATTTCCGCTTGTCGGCAGCGCTCGAGACAGAGCGTCAGTTGCGACCGGGCATCATTGGAGACGCGTTCGCGCTCCCGCTGATCGTCCTGCAGTTGCACCAGTCGCGCCCGCAAGGCTTCCAAGCGTTGTTCGCTTTTGGCCAGCAAAATGCGTTGACTGGTGACCGATCGTACGCACGTATCGCGTTGGACGGCGAGTTGATCGAGTTGTTGTTGATCGTCGCGAAGCGCTTGCTCGATCGCGACGAGGGCGGCTTCGGTGCTGACGAGCTGTTCCTTGCGCTCCACAAGTTGCGCTGCGAGTTCGGTTTGCTGCGCCGTCGCCAAGGCTTCGTCGGCCGCAACGATCGCTTGCTGACGCGCAAATTGCTCGCGATTCTTCTCCGCCGCCTGAATGCGAAAGCGCTGCTCGGCGAGAGCTCGTTCATCGCGCTGCTGCTCGGCTTGCAAGCTCGCCACGTGCTTCTGCTGCACGTCAATCTCCGCGCCGATGCGGCCGAGTTCCGCTTGTTGGGCTTCGATCTGATTGCCAATCGCGATGAGTTCCAGCTTAATGGCGCGCAATTCACTACGTCGCGAAACTAAGCCGACACCCATACCGCCGCTGCCCACATGCAACGTGCCATCGGCGGCCAATACTTCCCCTGCCTTGGTTACGAGCTTGATGCCAAAATGCTTCGCCTGAATCGCCAAGGCGTGCGTGAGGGATTCCACCAACCAGGTGTCGCCGAGTAAGCGCTCGACGAGATCGGCATATGCGGCGTCCGCTTCCACAAACTGCGCCGCGCGTCCAATCACGCCGGAGCGACCCGCGAGATCAATATCAGCGGAGCCTGTTCGTCGCACATCGCTCGCGACGCTGAGCAAACCGATTCGTCCGCTGAGTTCCACATCCCCTACGGCGATAGCGGCGATGAAATCGTCGCCATCGACCACAAGATGTTGGGCGGCTGGACCGAGCGCGGCATCGATGAAGCCTGCGTATTCCACCGGCGCGCGAATCAAATCGGCCACCACGCCGCGAATTTCGGCGAGAGGCCCGCTCGGGTCTTCCTGCGCAGCGCGCAAGACATCGCGGACACCGGATGTCAGCCCTTCGAGCTTGTTTTCTAGCTCTTCCAGCAAACCGCCCCGGGCTTTGACCGCGCGCAGTTTGCTGAGCGTTTCGTTCAAATCGACCTGCCGCCGCGCGAACAAACGGCGATTTTCCTCGAGCTCTTTCTCGGCTTCTTCTAGGACCGCGCCGCGCTCCGCCATCGCTTGCAACGTTTCGACTTCACGCGTGCGCAGATCGTCGAGTTCGCTCTCGAGGCCTGTCAAACTGGCCGCCAATTCGGCTAGCCGCGTCTGGCAACGTTCGAGTGTTTGCCCGGCGGTGGAGTGTTGGGTTTCGAGAGTGGTGACCTGACTACCGAGCTGCGCTGCGGCGCGAAGCTGCGTAGCGTGATCCTGTCGCCGCGCATCGCCAGCTTTCTTGAGCACATCGAATTGCTCTGTCAAATCGGCGAGATTGCGCTCAACTTGCGCGAGCGCCGCGACCACGCCAGCATGATCGCCATTGGCGGTGGCCAGCTCTGCCGTCGTTTCGCGCAGCCTGGCGAGCGAGTCGACCACGCGCGTGCTCATGTTGGCGATGTTGTTACGCAGTAACTGCGCTTCATCGGCCAATTCCACCAGTCGCTGGCGTTGGTACTCGATCTGCGATTCCAAACCGGCGATTTGCTCGCGATTTTTGGCGTAGCGTCCCTCGCTATTGCGGAGCGTTTCGCTCGCGGTGGTAAGTTCGATTTCCAGTTCGAGCGCGCGGGCTTCGTGCTTTTCCAGGCTGGCGGCGATGGTGGCCAGTTCGTCGCGGGCAGAAGTGAGGGCGGCTTCCACGGCGGTCAATTTCGCCGTCAGGGCGCGCCAATCAACCATGCCGACCTGCGTGCGAAGTTCTTGTAAGCGCGAGCTATATTCGCGATAGCGCGCCGCCTTGGTGGCTTGTGCGCGAACCGTCTTAAGGCGATTTTCGACCTCTTCCACAATGTCGCGCAAGCGCAGTAGGTTCTGATCGACCCGTTCAATCCGGCGTTGGGCTTCGATCTTCTTGGCTTTGAAGCGGCTGATGCCGGCAGCCTCTTCATAGATCGCGCGGCGATCGCGGGCGGAAGCTTGCAATAGCCGTTCGACTTTGCCTTGCTCGATCAAACTATAAGCATCGACACCCACGCCTGTGCCGCGAAACAAGTCGCGAATATCTTTCAAGCGGCACGGCTGGCGATTGATGAGATACTCGCCTTCGCCGCTGCGATAGACGCGGCGCGTGACGTGAACTTCGGGAGCATCGATCGGCAGTTGCCCGCCGGAGTTGTCGAAGATGATCGTCGCTTCGGCGGTGTTCATCGGCTTGCGGCCGCTATTGCCGGAGCCTTTGAAGATCACATCGGCCATGTCCTTGCCGCGGAGGCTTTTGGCGCTTTGCTCACCGAGCACCCACTTCATGGCGTCGACGATGTTCGACTTGCCGGAGCCATTGGGGCCGACAACGACCGTGATGCCAGCGGGAAACTCAAAGCGCGTTTTGTCGGCGAAGCTTTTGAAGCCGACAAGTTCGAGGGCTTTGAGCATGGTCTTGCTATCTTTTCTTAGCCCGCCGTGAATATACGGGGGAGAAGTTCTCGTCCCGCAATTTGGCCCCCTCCATTCGCAAAACTCTGCCAGAGTTCGGAAGGATCGGAGGGTGTCGCGAGAGGTTGGAGCGTGTCGACCCTCGTGTATGCACGAGGGACTAAGGGGTTACTTCCACCACATCATCCTACTCCAAGTGCTCGTCTTTTTCGACTCCTGTTCCGCGGCGAAGTCTTGTTCGGCCCGTTCGGCGGCGGCCAGACCGGGATCGATCTCCTCCGACTCGCGTTGGCGATCGCGACCTAAACGATTGGCGAACATTTCCGGCAGCGGCGTGGCGGCTTTGCGGCGTGTCGCGATGTCAGCGGCGACGGCGTCCTCGAGTTGTTCCTCCACGATGCGGCTGGAACTGGGAATCGCATCGACCACCACGCGGGCGGCCAAAAAGTTCTGCTTCTTGGCCTCATGCACCAATTGCAGAATATCCTCGTAGTGTCCGCCGAGTTTGGCGGTCGTACGAATGACGTCGTCGAGATGGGTCGAACTGGTGGTGACTTCGTCTTCCTTGCCAGGCTCGAAGCGACTGATGCGGAGCTCTTCCGCGCCCACCCGTTTCACGACGATGTTCTTGCCCGCGAAAAGGAAGTCGGTGGGCAGTAGCTGCTGCTGGGCGCCAAACAACACGACTTCCGGTTGCGACGACTGCGTGAAATGGACCATTGCATCGCCGGAGGTCGGCACGACATGCAGCGTGAATTCGTGATGAAAGGCTTCCCCTTTGATGAGCGGATCGGCTGGGTTGCGCGTGCGGAGCGCTCGAAAAGCACCATAGCGCGTTTCAGCGCTTTGTTGATGCATTAGTTCGCTCAGCGCCGCATAAGCCGAAACATGATCCATGGCGGCTAGCGCCGTGATGGCGTGCCATCGAAAGGCCGGTTCCAACTTCGCCGCGTCGGCCAGGGCGTTGGTGGCTTGTTGCTGATCAAGATAGGCGAGGGCTTCGGCGGCATAGAAACGAACTTCGGGATCGCTCGACGCCAGGCCCTTGTCCAACAGCGGAATCCCTTCCTTGCCTATTGCTTCGAGTTGCAGCGCAGCCGTGGAAGCGGTCGAAGGATCGAGAATCATCTTTTGCAGCAAAAGCAGACGTTTCGCCCGATCGCTGTTGTCTTCGTTCACAGCGATGCTGCGCACCACCCGCATATAACGGGCGATGTTGCTCTTGTAGCGCGGGTGCACTTGCAGTTCGATGTAGTTATCCGACTTGGGATCGGCAACGCCGGTCTTCACACCATGATCGAAGGTATGAAAACGCATGTTCACGGCGGCACCCACCATGGCGCTGACGCGGACAGTTTGCTCGCCTTTGACGACCAAACCCATCTTGCGCGGCTTGATCACCACCGCTCCGCCCAACACGCGGCCGCGCGTTTCGAGTACGGGATCACCGTTGTTCTGAAACACCGCTTCGACAATGATTGGCCCTTGCGCGAGCGCGATGATGTGACCCGTTTTGACGCCGGCACCTTCGTAGAATTCGGTTTCGCGCAAGCGGGATTGCAGCATCCAACCACCGCGCAAACTGGTGCTTTCGCTGCGTGGCGGAATGCGAACTTCAATATCGAAAACATCTCCCTTTTGACAGCCCGGCGGCAAAAAGCCGCGCACGATCACCATGGAGGTTTCCGGCGATGCCAGGACTTGATTGGGCTGATGGACTTCGTGCGATTGCATCTCGGCCAACAAGCCTTGGCGCTGGGGCGACGGAGGTGGATCGCTGCCGGTGTTGGCCAGGCCGGTGACTAGCGCAACGCTCTCCACTTTGAGGTAATTCACACCCCAAGTGCCGGTCAAATCGCCAATTAGTTTGACGCGTTTTTCAAACTCTTCGTCAACGAAGCTTTCCGTATCGGGGCTTTGTCCGCGGATCAACGGCGTATTACAGCCCAGCGAGGCAATGCTGGTAGCAGCCCCCAGTCCGCAGCTTGCCGCCAGCAGTGCGCGCAAGAAGCGGCGGCGATGGCTGGTCCATGTTTCAATTGGCCACGTCGGTTTGTTGTGCGGCATCATGCCTGGGCTGACTCCGTGCGTCGCTAAGAAGAGAAGCGCGGGGACATTACCGCCAGTGCCAGGCAAGGTCAAGGGAGAAAGTTACTCCTGCTCCCTCTCCCCGTGGGAGAGGGTTGGGGTGAGGGTTTAAAGTCTTCTTGCTTGGCGTTCGCGGCGCGGAGCATCTAAACCCTCATCCGGCTTCGTTCCTCAGCCACCTTCTCCCACGAGGAGAAGGGGGGATTTGCTCCCTCTCCCCGTGGGAGAGGGCTGGGGTGAGGGTTCAGAGTCTGCTTGCTTGGCGATCGCTGAGCGGAGCATCTAAACCCTCAGCCACCTTCTCCAAGGAGAAGGGTGTTTTAGGGTGGGTCGTGGCCACCGGGATGCCAGGGGTGACAGCGACAAATCCTCGCTACGCCTTTGAGCGCTCCTCGGAGCGGACCATATTTGCGGACGGCTTCGATGAAGTACTGACTACAGGACGGCGTAAAGCGACAACCCGACCCCGGCACCACAGTGTGCAAAATTGGACTGATCGCCCATTGATAGCAGCGCACGCCGATCACAAGGAACCAGCTCAATCCCTGGGACAGCAACGCTAGCAACGCTTTCATAGGCGATCCTTGGTCGCACGCCGGACGAGTCGCTTCAAAAGCGATGGCAACGATCGCTGGATCGCCACGAAGTTCGGTTCCGCGCCTGCTTTGGGGCGCACAATGATATCCCAACCACTGGGCATATCGTGCTGCATCAGGCGGAAGGCTTCGCGAATCAAGCGTTTCCAGCGATTGCGCACCACTGCGTTGCCAACCTTCTTCGAGACCGACATCCCCAAGCGACTGAGTTGAAGATCGTTCGGCATGGCGCGCATCACCAGCACATCGTCCGCTTGCCATAAATCGCCAGCATACACCCGCGCGAAATCGGCGGCGGTGCGCAAGTGCTGAGCTTTGGTGAATTTGTACGAGTGGGTCATCAGTCGGTTTCGTCTTCCTCGAACGGGCTGGCAAGCGGTTTCTCGGCCCAATCTTTTTCGCGAATCGGCGTTCCCGGCGGCGGTGGTTTGAGCAGGCGAGGTTCGCGATTCATATAGCGCCGCGTCGCCTTCGCCCCCAGCCAGGCTAGGAACATCAAGGCGATGCCGAGGATCACAAAGCCGGCGAGTGCGGCCAAGACTTTGGCTTTCTGCAAAGGATCCAGACGCTGCCAGACGGGATTGGGTTCAGCCTCCGCTTCCGCGCCGGCGAATAATGCCACCACGCCAACTGCGAGGATCGCGCGCCTCACCAGGCCAAATCGCCGCGTGGTGACTGCGGATGCTTTTCGCCAAGTTTTCGCAGCCATGCTTGATCCTCTTCGTCGAGCGTCGGTGGCAAGACAATCTCCACCACGGCGAACAAGTCGCCCGGCTCGCCACTTTTGGGTCGCACCCCATGCCCTTTGATCCGCAATTTCTTGCCGCTAGATGTGCCAGCGGGAATCTTCATCGCGATGGTGCCATGCGGCGTCGGCACATCGACTTTGGCACCGAGCGCCGCTTCGGCCAGTGTCAGAGGCAGTTTCACATCCAGGTTGCGACCGTGCCGCGTGAACTGCGGATGCGCACCGACATGAATCACCAATAATAAGTCGCCGCTGGTGCCGCCTGATACTTGCTCCCCTTGGCCGCGGAGGCGAATTTTTTGGCCTTCCTCCACGCCAGGCGGGATTTTGGCGGTGATGGTTTCGACATGTCCATCGGGACGCTCCACCGACAGGTTCACTTCGCCGCCGACCACCGCCGTGCGAAAGGGAATGGTCAGTTCATGCGTGATATCAGCGCCTTTGGCCGAACGACGCCCGCGCTTGCGCCCCGTGCTGGCGCGCGCGCCGCCGGTGAACTGTCGGAAGATATCCTCGAATCCGCCGGCTCCGCTTGCGCCCCGATCACCGAACAAATCGCCAAAATCGACATCCTCAAATCCTTGTCCGCCGGGACCGGTTGTCTGCGTGCGCCATTGGGGTCCAGCGCCCGCCCCAGGTCCGCCAGCACCCATTGTTTCAAACGAGCTGCCGTAGCGGTCGTAGAGTTCCCGTTTTTCGCTGTCGCTCAAAACGTCGTACGCCTGTTGAACCTTTTGGAATTTCTCCTTGGCCGTTTTGTCGTCGGGATTCATATCGGGATGGTATTTGCGCGCGGCATCGCGATAGGCCTTGGTGAGCTCAGCCTGCGAGGCGTTGCGATTGATCCCGAGTAGTTGGTAGTAGTCGTCACTCATTTGTGTGCATTCAGAGAAGCGTGTCCCAGGCGAACATTGCCACTTTCAGGTGGGTGCATTCCCCAGCAAGTGGTGCGGGGGGCGAAAACAAACTCCACGCATTTTACGGGCCACGTTTCAGGTCCGGCAAGCTAAGTTGTAATCAGGGCGATTCCGCTCCCAAGTTATGACAAATCCAGCACTTGCGGCCAAGTGACCTGCCGCACGCGAATTGGGAGAGACCTGTCGTGCATGCTCGCCAGACTTGTTTGGTTGCCATTTTGGCAGCGATTGGGCTACTTTGTGGCACAATCGCCAGCGCCGCCAATAGCGGCCAATTGGAAATCCGCGTCGTCGATGCCGCCGATGGGCAACTCATTCCCGCCCGTATGCACCTGAAGGATCAGCATGGCAAGTCGGTCAAAATTCCCAAAACCATCTACTGGCACGACCACTTCGTCGTCCCAGGCAAGATGGTGCTAGAGCTTAAGCCGGGGATGTACAGCTTCGAGATCGAGCGCGGGCCAGAATATAAACTGCGCTTTGGCCACTTCAACATCGAGCGTGGCGCTTCCGATAGCAAAACGATCGAAATGAATCGCTTCGTTAACATGCGCAAGGAAGGCTGGTATTCCGGCGACTTGCATGTGCATCGCCCTGTCGATGACATGTCGCTGCTTATGCGGTCGGAAGCATTGGATGTTGCGGAAGTCATCACGTGGTGGAACAAAACCAATCTCTGGAAAGACAAACCGCTGCCGACGCAAACCACCATGAAGGTCGGAGGCGATCACTTCTACAATGTTATGGCCGGCGAGGACGAGCGCAACGGCGGCGCGCTGTTGTTCTTCAATCTTTCGCAACCACTCGAGATCAGCGGCGCGACAAAAGAGTTTCCCGCCAGCATCGAGTTTCTCCGCCAAGCAAAAGCGGTAGGGCAAGCGGTGCATGTCGATGCCGAGAAGCCCTTTTGGTGGGACTTTCCCACTTGGATCGCCACGGGGCAAATCGATTCGGTCGGCATCTGCCACAATCATTTGCATCGCGACGGGTTGTTGATGAACGAAGCTTGGGGTCGCCCGCGCGACAAAGTGCTCTATCCCGATCCCGAAGGCATTGGCCGCTACACGCTCGACATCTACTATCACTTGCTCAACTGCGGATTGCGGATTCCGCCCTCGGCCGGTAGCGCCTCCGGGGTGCTACCCAATCCCGTTGGTTACAACCGCGTCTATGTCCATTGCGGCGAAGATTTCTCCTATGAGAATTGGTGCGCGGGATTGAAAGCTGGTCGCGTACTGGTAACTAATGGCCCCATGATTCGCCCTCTGGTGAATGGCCAGTTGCCGGGGCATGTCTTCGAAGCGGCGGCAGGCGAGAAGGTGGAACTATCGATCGCGCTCAACTTGTCGCTGCGCGAGAAGGTCGATTACTTGGAAGTGATTCAAGATGGCAAGAGCATCTATGAAGTGCGACTCGATGAGTTCGCCAATAAGGGCGGCGAACTACCTAAGGTGATGTTCGAAAAGAGTGGCTGGATGTTGATTCGCGCCGTCACGAACCATCCGAAAACTTTCCGCTTCGCCATGACCGGGCCGTACTATGTCGAGATCGGCTATGAGAAGCGCGTGAGCAAGAAGTCCGCGCAGTTCTTTCTCGACTGGGTCTATGACCGCGGTCGTCAAATCGCCAAACTCGAAAGCGCCGAAGAACGCGACGCCATTATGCCCTTTCACAAATCCGCCCGCGATTATTGGCAGAAGTTGGTGGACGAGGCGAATGTGGAGTGAGGTGGGTGAGCTTTCCTGGCCGGAGTTGGAAGGCTACAATTATGTGAACCTTCACCCGAGACCATGTCCATGCAACCCCATACCGACGCCCCGCGCGATATTACCGACGAAGAGCTATTGGCGGCTCTCCAACGTGCCAGCGACAAGGCTTGCGCGGAAGCCTTCGCTGCCGGCTTGCCCGTAATGTTCGCCGACGGCAAGCAGCTTTTCTGGAAGTATCCCGATGGCAGCATCGAATTAGCTGAGCATGAAGCGGAAGCAACGAATCCTGCGACGCCATGAGTTGGCGGGTGCAACATGGAACAGGTGCGGCGTTTAAGAATGTTTGCGGGTCCTAACGGATCAGGCAAGACAAGTCTCATTCACGAACTTGCCAAAGAATACACTCCCCAAGGAGCGTTTCGCCTGCATCGCTACATTAATGCGGATGATATCCTCGCTGGCTTGCGACACGCGACTGGCTGCGAATTCAATTCGTTTGGCGAGAATGTTAAGTTCGATCGGCTAATGGACAGCCTTCTCGGTTCCTCGCGATTGAGTCCTGACAAAATCAAGTCGGCTCAGTTGAGCGTCCAATCAGGCCGACTTTTCGCCGTCAAAGAACACTGCGATTCATACTTGTCCGCAGCAATCTCGGATTACCTGCGGGAATCGCTATTGGCATCAAATCGTTCGTTCGCCTTCGAGACAGTTATGTCTCATCCCAACAAAGTTGAATTTCTCAACCGCGCTCAGGCGAATGGATTTCGGACTTACCTCTATTTCGTAGCCACCGATTTCCCGCAATTAAATGTACAGCGTGTCGCGAATCGCGCGAAACTGGGTGGACACGATGTCCCCAAAAACAAAATCGAGCAGCGCTTCGTCCGCTCATTGGAATTACTGCCGTCAGCATTGGCAAACGCTGATCGGGCGTTCCTTTTTGACAATTCAGGTCAGCAGAATTGTTGGCTTGCCGAACTAATGCCTGATCGGCGGATGGAACTCAAGGTTCCTCATTCGCAACTCCCAGCGTGGTTCGTGAAATACGTGCCTGAGAGTCTACATTAGATCCAGTTAGCGGTGAAACAGAAGCCGATGCGTGGTTAAAGAGTTCAATAGGGGAATTCAATACGGGCCATCCAAGAACTGGAGCGCGAGTATCACCGCCATGCTGCGCACCCGCTCTGTTCTCCACAAGCCATCAACGCCTGATAGCTTTTGCGTGGCCCCTTGTTGCTCCTGCCCCTTGTTGCTCCGCCTTGTTCCCCCTCTTTTCGTTCCACAATGTGCGGATACGGTTAACCCAATGCGCTCCATCGCACTCTTGCGCACCGTTCCTGGCGCAAATTTGCATGCGAGCTCACGATAACACGTTGGCACATGATTCGCTGTGTATATTGCTCTAGTCCCACGTTGCGACGCGAGAGACGTTGATAGCCGTACATGAGGTGCCATGATGAAGACCAAGGCAGCGCGTCCCACGAAACCCCACTCGTCACCTGCATCGAGAGCAATTCCTTTGACTGGCGAACCGGCACCCCTGGGAGCGACCCTATCCCACAATGGTGCGAATTTCAGCCTTTTCTCGCGCACGGCCACGAGCGTCGAACTTGTCTTGTTCGCTAACGACGCCGACGCGACTCCCACGCGAACGATCACACTGGATCCCGTCGCCAACCGCACCTACCACTATTGGCACGTGTGGGTACCCGATGTTAAGCCTGGGCAGCTTTACGGTTATCGCGTCGATGGTCCTCACGAGCCTGCGGTGGGAATGCGTTTTGATCGCACGAAGATATTGCTCGATCCCTACGGTCGCGGTGTTTTCGTCCCGGACGCTTACGCCCGCGTCGCTGGCTGCCAACCCGGTGACAACTCGGCGCAGACCATGAAAAGCATTGTTGTCGATTCAAAGGATTACGACTGGGAAGGTGATGTGCCGTTGCGTCTTCCTTCGGCCAGAACCGTGATCTACGAAATGCATGTGCGCGGGTTTACACAAAACCCCAATTCCGGCGTGAAGCCAGAACTGCGAGGGACCTATGCAGGATTGATTGAGAAGATCCCCTACCTCAAGGAACTGGGTATCAACGCGGTCGAACTATTGCCTGTGTTCGGTTTCGACGCACAAGATTGTCCTCCGGGTGTCGTCAACTACTGGGGCTATGCGCCGATTGCATTCTTTGCGCCCCATCCTGCTTACAGTTCAAACCGCGAGCCACTGGGCCCCATCCAAGAGTTTCGCGACATGGTGAAAGCTCTGCATCGTGCAGGCATTGAGGTCATACTGGATGTTGTCTTCAATCATACGGCCGAAGGCAACCAAAATGGCCCCGCTCTTTGCTTTCGTGGGATCGATAACTCCACGTATTACATTCTGGAGCAAGAGGGCGCTCAATATGCGAACTATTCTGGTTGCGGAAACACGCTGAACGCCAATCATCCCGTGGTGCGTCGCCTGATTGTGGACAGCCTGCGCTATTGGGTTAGTGAAATGCATGTCGATGGGTTTCGCTTCGACCTGGCTTCCATTCTTGCGCGCGATTCCCAGGGCCAGGTTCTGCCCAATCCGCCGGTGTTGTGGGATATCGAATCCGAACCTTCGCTGGCGGGAATTAAACTGATTGCCGAAGCTTGGGATGCAGCCGGGCTCTATCAGGTCGGCTGCTTTGTGGGAGACGCTTGGAGGGAATGGAATGGAAGGTTTCGAGATGATGTGCGCGATTTCTTCCGCGGGGAAGCGGGTGTCGCTGGTCGCATGGCCGACTGCCTACTCGGCAGTCACGAAGTTTATCGACACAAAAGGCGGGAGGCAGAGCAAACGGTCAACTTTGTGACCTGCCACGACGGATTCACGCTCAATGACTTGGTCTCTTACAATGAAAAGCACAATGACGCCAATGGCGAGCAGAATCGTGATGGTGCCAACGACAATCGCAGTTGGAATTGCGGTGTGGAGGGCCCGTCCACTGACCAAGCGGTAGAAGAACTTCGCAATCGCCAGGTCAAGAATTTTCTGACGGCAACTGTGCTGTCGCTAGGAGTTCCCATGATTGTGATGGGCGACGAAGTCCGACGCACGCAATTTGGCAACAACAATGGGTATTGCCACGACAACCCTTCGACTTGGTTCGATTGGTCCCTGGTTGAGAAACACGCGGACCTACATCGTTTCGTGCGAATTCTGCTAGCGCGACGCGTATTGCGAGATGTTGATCATGAACAGCAACGTTTGAGCCTCAGCGAGATGCTTCATAAAGCATCCATTTCGTGGCATGGCGTTCGATTAAATCAGCCTGATTGGGGTGCGGATTCCCATTGCTTCACGGTGGGTGCCGATATAGCGAGTGAAGGACAGAGATTTCACCTCATTTTCAATGCGCACTGGGAACCGCTCGATTTTGAATTACCGGTTCTGGCAGCCACTCGTACCTGGCGGCGTTGGATCGATACCGCGCTTCCTTCGCCCGACGACATTGTGGAATGGGATGCTGCCAAAGAGGTTCCCGGTTGCCATTATCGTGCGGCATCTCGCTCGATCGTGATGCTCCTATCGACGCTCGACTGAACTATTCATCGGAAAGGTGCCCACCTACTTTCGTACCTCCCTGCTGCCAGTACGTAGGACTGAAAAATACATGCCGCGAGCATGTATTTAAGGGAATCTTCGCAACAAGTGAAGAAACCAAGAAGAACTGACAAGGCAGGCTGGAAGCCTACCCCACGAAGAGCGACGGCGGTATATTGAGGCGTTTACGCTGCCTCTGACCCTGCTTTGCCGCTATGC
>JBGSHH010000498.1:0-2695 GCA_041752355.1 Pirellulaceae bacterium
CACTCGCGCGAACTGGCCAGGGAGAAATGCCCATTGACGGGATCGCGTTCGATCTGTTTCCCGACCACGGCTACATCGCGCTTTCGATGCGAGAAGTTTACGCGATCAACCGTCACTTGCCGCAAAATACTGCTGACTGGCCGCACTTCGAGTTTGTTAGTTCAATGTCGGATGATTTCGCACCGCTCCAAGCCGCGGCAGCGTATATCGAAAAGACGTACCAACCACTCTCAGACGCGGCGTGCGAACACGAAGCCCTGGAGACCGATGAAGAATTCGCGGGAACCGATCATACGACGGAACTTGGCCATTTGATATTTCTTGCCGCAGCCGATGCACTTACGGATCCCTCGGTAGCCAAAGTGCTGAGATCTTTTGAAATTGACGCGTCTATTTGGGACGATAGGATGTTTCCCAAGCCCGGCTACTTCATGTACGTCGTGTCGGACGTTAACGCGAATGTCCGCTTAAACTATTGTGAGTTGGTCCGAGCAAACCGAATTACACGTCGACTGCTCGGTTCGTCCTAGCCAATCGTTGCCCGCACCCAACCGCGCATGCCTGATTTCGCGGTGCGGTTCGCGGCTAGCGTTTTGCACGCCGGAGGAGTTATCTTCAGGAGCTTAATTGATGATTGAGGATGATGTGATCCGCGAGGTGCGTGCGGCGCGAGAGGCTTTCGGTCACTGCTGACCTGACATGAACCGCCCTGATCCCTAGCGTTCTCCGCGATAGGATATGCTGATGGATTCAATCTACATCGAAACGTCGATCGTCAGTCACGCCACCGCATGGCCCAGTTCCGATCCCAACATCGCATTGCTTCAACAACAGGCTCGCGATTGGTGGGATCGTGAGCGATCGAAATTTCGGGTCGTTACGTCTCAGCTCGTTTTGGACGAAGCAGCATTGGGTGATCCTACCGCCGCCGCGAAACGACTACAGTTGCTGGCAGGTCTGGACTTGATTCCCGCCGACGCCCGCATCGAAGCCATCGCGGATGAATTGATTGCCCGCCATTTGATGCCTGAAAAAGCACGGCTGGACGCGTTTCATGTGGCCACGGCGGCGGTTGGTGGCGTACAATACTTATTGACGCAAAACTGTCGACATATCGCGAACGGCCATACGCTTCCGCGCGTTTATAAAACGTTGCATGAACTTGGATTCCCCGATTTGTTGATCTACACGCCAGCCGTCTTTCTGGGAGGTGGTGACGATGACGCATAATCCGATTCTCGAAGAGCTTTATGCCGCCCGCGAAAAACTTTTGGCGGATGCTGGGGGCAATGCGCACCAATACCTGGAAGGTGTTCGCGAACGCGAACGGGCGTCCGGCCGCCTGTTGTCCGCAGAAGAGCAAAAAGCCATCCGCTGTGCCAAAGAGGTGAAGCCGACCGAATCGTCCGTTGAAAGTCTCGCGTCACCGCGCCGCGAATGATGACCGACGGACCTATCCACTCGCGGCTTTCTTCGTGTCTTTGCGCCACACAAGGCGTTTGCGTGCCACCAGCCGCAATGCCAACTCCTGGTCAGGCGTTGGCGTTTAACCGATCTTCAATCGCCGCCAGAATCCGCTCAGGTTCGGCCATGCGGCCTTTGCCTTGCTGACGGCAACTGAGCCAACCGGCGTCGGGTTCGATGATCGCCACGCCATCTGCGGCCAGTTGCTTCAGGTTTCGCTGGGTGGCCGCTTTCTCCCACATCTCGCAGTTCATGGCGGGAGCCATCAGCACAGGCGCAGCAGTCGCCAGATAAAGCGTGCTGAGCAAATCATCGGCCAGACCCTGCGCGCATTTGGCGAGAAAATTCGCGGTGGCGGGGGCGATGCAAAACAACTCGGCTTTTTGGGCGAGTGTGATATGCGCACCCAACGGATAGTCGGCGTCGTCAAAGACTTCGGTCGCGACATTGCGTCCCGTTAGCGCGGCGAATGTTGGTGGGCCGACGAACTTCGCCGCCGCCGGGGTCATGGCGACGGTCACGTTCGCGCCCGCTTGCACGAGCTTGCTCACCAACATGGCGGTCTTATAGGCCGCGATGCCGCCGGTCACTCCGATCAAGATTTCCCGCCCGCTGAGACTCATGCTTACTTCATTTCCACCACGTGGCCTGGGCGGATGATGCGCTGCGTGGCTGACGCGATGGGCGAAGGGAGCACGCCTTCGGTGTTCCAACCAATCACCAGGATGCGTTGCCCCTTGGTTAACTTCGATTTGCTACCTTTTGGTCCGACTAAGACCACATGCTTGCCCGTCCCTTCCAGTACGACCTGGTCCACGAACGCCCCTTCCGCGACTTTCACGGCCACTTCCGCCACCGTTCCCACGAACATCGCGCCGTGCATCGGCTTATCGCAGCCATCGTTGGCGAACTTGTTCATGGCAGCAATTTGTGCCGGCGTCCACGTCTGCTTGCCGAGCGTTTCGCACGCATCCTTCGCCGCACTTTTCACATCGGCCGCAACCTGAGGCGAAAGCTGCGCCACGGTGACAATCTTCCCCAACTCAGCCATGGCGTCGTACTGCTGCACATCGCCTGGTGTCCAGTTGAACTTGGCGCAATGCGACATCAGTTGATTAATGCGATCGGACGTCGGCACAATATTATAGAGCTTATCCTCTTCGGCCACTTCGATGATGTTGCCAGACTTCGGAAACGGCGTGACAGTATCCGTTGCCTTGTTCATCAATTC
>JBGSHH010000499.1:0-5031 GCA_041752355.1 Pirellulaceae bacterium
TGCGGAAATGTGGCTCGAAGGGGCCGTGCAGAGCGATTGGTCGGTATCGCAGATGCGCAAGCAGCGCTGGGAAACGCTCGGGTCCATTGACGGTCAAGAACCGCAGGCGGAAGACGTCGTCGCCAGCGAACTCGACGAGGACTTCGAGCCGGCGCAAAAACAAGAGCCGATTCCCAACACGCTGACCGCGAGTGTTGGCGAGTTCAGCAGTGGTCCGACGCATGAAGGGCCGGACTTTGGCGACGAAGAGCGCGACTCCGGTACGAGCGAGCGGGCGGATAGTAATGACGAATCATATGACGAAGAAGCCAGCAGCACGCAAACGCCTGTCGAGCGCGTGCGCCCGTTTGAATCGCTGAGCGACTTGCCTGAGGATGTGATTGAAGCGTTCGAGAACTTCAAGCTGGTGATTTTGCAGCATCGCCGCGAAGCATGGCAAGGCATGCAACAAGCCGATCTCGTTTCCGCGCTGGAAGCGCTGAAGCAACTCGCCCTCGCGCCGCCGGATGAAGAGCCAGCGTTTTAGAGTAGGCCCCGCGAGCCGAGCGGGGCTTGGTTGGTCGTGGCGCGAAACGAAAACGTTGATTCCCGCTCATCGTCGCGCTAGTACCAACCCACATGCGCGGCACTGAATCAACACCGGGGCAGGCTCGGCTCGCCTGCCCTACTTGTATTCCTTAACATCTTGCTTCAGCGCCGCTTCGTAGTGTTTCCACAATGCTTTGCGATTGGCATATTTGTTGCGCAACCCGGCGAGTTGCTGGTCGAATTTGGGCAGCCAACCGTCCGTCTTGGCGAGTTCGTAAAGCAAACGCAGATGCGTTACCGCCTCGGTGATCGCGAATCCGGCGTTATGCGCGTCGATCAATTCGTCCGCCTTCTTGAACAAGCTCGCCTCCTGGCCGCGAGCCTTTTTCAAAATCACGTTTTTCGCTTTGTCGGCGCGAGCTTGTTCCTCGATCGCGTTGCGCCGCTCGATGATCGCTTGAAACGCATCGCGCTTGGCGACGAGTTCACCGGCGGTGCGCCGCTCGCCTTTGCTTGGTGGCACGATCTTCCGCTGGCGCGATTGCTGGAAGTTGCTCAAGGCTTCGCCGCGAACACGGGGAGTATCGCCCAATAATAGTTGCACGAGCAGTTCGTCTTTCTTGTGTTGCGGCAGCCGCGCGATCCACGTCCGCGCTTCCTCGGCGGACGTATCGACAGGGACGTTTCCATCGTGACCTTCCGCGGCCGCCGCGATCAAGCCTGCTGGGACCAACAACATTTCCCGCAACGCATCCTGCGCATCTGTAAGTTTCGCTAATCCCGGCGGCACAGGCGGCTCAGAACCATCTTGCTCGACAAGTTCAAATTCCGCTGCATGCAACCAAGCCAGATAGAGCGCGCGAAAGTCTCCGCGAAGTAGCTCGTCCCGCAAGCCAACGAAGCTATCGACCGTCTGCTCCCAATAATCGTCGTAGTCTTCAGTGTTGAACGCGAATTCAACGCAAACGTGCTTGGGTGTACTCCAAATCTCAAGTACATCCATCACCGCATATTGTTCGACCATCGCCCGATCGATCGCGCCGCACGGCATGCGTAAGATCAGTCTTCTGGTTCCCCAGTTCGCATAGTAGAGATGCGCGTCGTAGTATTTCTCGATGAGCTTTCGCGGATGACCACGAAAATCACCAAAGTGGTACTCATTCACGAAGCTGGTCGGCGTGATTTCCGCGCGCGAACTGAGCTTGCGGACCTCTTCCAATTCGGCCTTCGACAAAGGGCGATCGATGGCGACGAATTCGTAGTATTGGTACTCGCTCATTTTTTTGGAGGACGGATTGGGAAATCCATCCTACGTAATCTCGCCCTACTCTATTTCCCCAACGCAATCTCTTTCAGCAGCGCAAAGAAGGCTTGCTTGCGCTCGGTATTAAGACCCCAATTCACCGGCGGGCATTGATAGCCATCGCGATAGTTGCTCTCGCCGGGATCGAAATAGCCCCACGAACAATACTCGCTTGTGGCGGCGACGAAGTTGTTGCTGGCCTGATCGAAGTTGAAGTGGTCGTCTTCGTTTACCAAGATCGGCTTCGGCTCATAACCTTTGACACCGCGTGTTTTGCGCACCATCTCGGCGAGTCGCTGGGGATCGCTCACGCCATTGCCATGCAATAGCAGAAAATCGGCGGATTCCACCACGTTCGCATCCGGCACCTTACCGCCGCCATAGCTGGTGCTGACGAGCAAGCGACCCCCTTGCTTGCCGGTGCGCGACTTAGCACGGGTGATCAACTCGTGTACGCGCGGCGGCTGTAGGATGGCGTGATCGTAGCGCACGTTGCATTCGTTGTTGATCTCCAACAGCACATTCCGATAGCCATGGTCCAACACCCAAGCGACCGTGTTATCGACCGCTTGAATCACCGCCGCCTCATCCTTGAGTCGTTCATCTTGACCGAAGTAGAAGATGCCGAGGATCACCACCATGCCGAGTTCATCGGCGCGATCGACGATCGTTTCCAGGCGTGCTAAGTAGTCTTTGCGCAAACTTCCATCCGCCTCGATGGCGGAGTTATGCCAAGGCTGGTCTTTGCTGTAGCCTTGCGGGCTGCCCCCTTGCAGGTTGATGGTGAAAGCAAGCAAGCCATGCGCTTTCCAAGCGGGCATGGCGGCGAGGAATTCGCGCGTGTTGCGATCGGCGTCCCACTTCTTCGTATCGGGATAGGCCCAACGATTCACGGTCTGGGGATTGCGATCATCGAAAATACCTTGCACCATGCGGGAGTTGGGCAGCAAGCCTTCGATCTTGTGGTCGTGCCATGTGCGCCCTGGGAAGGTTGGCTTGCCATTGATGTGGAAAGCGTCTTTCTCGATGGATACCACCGTCCGACGCTCGGCAGCAAGTAGCGCTCCCGAGCAACAAACCAACATCAAGCTTAAAATCGTGCGCATGTTTGGGCCGCCTCGATTCAGGTTCATTTCCAATACTTCGCGTATTCGGTCTTCATGAACGCCAGGCCATCGGTGGCGAGTTGCATTTCGCTCTCGAACATGCGCCGCCAGATTTTGGTGGCGGCGGCGATCTCCGGCAGTGCGAGGCCGAAGGCTTCGATCATCAGCCAGCCATCGTAACCCACTTCTTTGAGCGTCTCAAAATTCTGCCCCCAGCGGATATTACCTTTGCCAGGCGTGCTGCGATCGTTCTCGCTGATATGGACGTGGCAGAGAACATCGGAACACGCGCGGATCGCGTCGGGAATGCTCTTCTCTTCGATGTTCGCATGGAACGTGTCGTACATCACCTTGCAGTTCGGATGATTCACCTCGCGGGCGAACCGGGCCGAATCGGCATGTGCGTTGAGCAAATAGGTTTCGAAGCGATTGAGGCATTCGACGCCGAGCGTGACGTTGACCTTGCCAGCATGTTCGGCGACTTTGCGCATGCTATCGACGCCCCAGGCCCATTCGTCCTTGGTCGGTCCGGCACCGCTAAACAAACCGATCGCTGAGTGATACGGGCCGACCAGATGCGTTGCTCCCAAGGCCGCGCAGCAATCGAGCGCTTTCTTGGTGAGTTCGACGCCTTTGGCGCGAATGGCGGCATCGGGGCTGATGGGATTGTCCCCTTCGACGCGGATCGTGACGGCGGTCCGCTCGAGTCCGAGGCTATCGAGCTTCTTACCCCAGGCGGCATAATCCAAATCGAGATTGAACAGCGGCAGTTCGACGCCGTCGAAGCCTGCCTTTTTGAGTTGTTCGAGCGTCGGCAACAAGCCATCGTTGATTTCACCGGACCAGAGGAGCAGGTTCATGCCGAATTTCATCATTCATTCTCCGAGAGGAAAGGACCGGGCGATGCCGATCATGTAAGTAGTCGATCGTGTAAGTAAGCGTAATTTAACCGATCACGGCGACGATTTGTCCGTCCTGATCTTTGATTTCTGTGGGAACGACTTCCAAAATGAGTTTTGGCAAGGCTGGCCATTGATAGCGCCCGCGCTCGATCCGCAAACTTTGGCGAATTTCGTCCCGCAATGCATCGGTGAGCGTTATTTGCGCGCCATCAGCATCCTGTTGCCAGGCATTGGCTTCGCCTGAGAGGAACTCGACCCGGTTTCCTTGGCCGATCACCAGGCAGGCGTTGCCGTGGGCGAGTTGATTGTCGAACATTAGCAGCAAGTCGCCGATAACGTTGGCGCTCAATTGCACCTGCAGCACATCGTCTAGCGTCTCTGCGCTGGCAACCATCGCGTACACCGCCGATTGCAGGGAACCCTCTCTGGAGGCCGCTGCTTCTACCTCCTGCGCAATGCTGGGATCGAGCAAGATCGAGTGGCGATCGAGATCCGTCACCAGCAGTGGATACGTGCGTTCCAAAATCGCCAGCAGTTTGTCGGTGCGCCAGTGCTTGATGGTTTCGTACTCATCGGCGCAGAGGCCGACAATTTGCAGGAACTCCACGCGGCCGTAGGGAGTTCGTATCGTGCCCAGTTCCGGATCGATGGCAAACGCGATGAAGGCGATTTCGGTCTCTTGTTCCAGCGCGATAGGGCCATTGCAATTAACGTGATGGCCCGCCTCGAAGTGGTTGCCTGTCTTGAAGACGTAGCGGGCGATGTTTTGCAGGAAGTTCAGCGGCCAGGCGGGTGGTTCGTGTTTCTCGGTGGCGCACTTGAGTCGAAACGTGAGTTCAAAACCGAACTTGCTGAAGTCGCCTCCCAAATCACCGGCGCCCCACAGATCGCTAAAGCCATAGGTTACATAGTGGAAGTGCGGGACTGGCGAGGTGCGATGATAGACGCTGATGCCATGCAGCGGATCATCGCCACCGAGCATCGCTGGCAGTACCGTCCCATAATGAAAAGGTTCGGCGCCGTGATAGATCGGCTCCAGCGCAGCATCGATCGCGTCCCAACCGGGATGCTTCTCTTCGGGATCTTCGTCGTCGCTGGCCATGCGGAGGAGATTTAAGGCGTGAGCAGTTCATCGACGCGCGGACGCACCATTTGCCGCGCCACCGCCAGCGTGGCTTCAAAACCCACTGGC